>JAIFNM010000148.1 GCA_020047725.1 Betaproteobacteria bacterium | reverse complement strand
GGCCATTGCCTGCGGCTGACCGGGAGTCTTTCTGGAATGCCGCGCAACAACGCTTGCCACTGTGTTTCGGTATTTTCGTCCAGGCATTTCTCGAAGCCGGCGATGGCTTCCTTGGCGACCAGCGCGCTGCGATGCAGACGGATGAAGCGCTCGGAGAATTCCACCTCCAGATGCGTCAGTGATTCGTCGAGCAGATATTCGCGGCTGGCGGTGCGTGCCGTCACGTATTTGAGATCGGCCTTGAGGTAGAGAATTTCCTGAAGTGGGATCAGCAGCAACCGGCCGCGTTCGTGACAAGACAAATGCGTGCGCGCGCCCTGCTGCAACTGGGCAAGCACCTGCGGAGGCACTGGCCGGCTCTGCCTGATTTTTTGCAGGGCGGCGGCAAGCCGCTGTGCGCGTACCGGTTTGACCAGATAGTCGATGGCGTTAAGCTCGAACGCCTGCACGGCATAACCGTCAAAGGCCGTAACAAAAATGACGGCAGGTGGATGCTCAAGCTGGGCGAGGTGTCGCGCCAATTCAATGCCGTCCATTTTCGGCATGCGGATATCAACCAGCACCACATCAACGGGATGTACAGCAATGGCGTCCAGCGCCAGCAAACCATTGGCAGCTTCGGTCAGCACCGCATTCGGCACCTCGTCGGCCACGTCAGAAAGAAGGTCGCGCAAGCGCGCACGGGCGGGGGCTTCGTCGTCAACAATCATCACGGACAGTGTCGTCACGGCTCCTTGCTCCGGCAGGGCAAAACGATATGAACATGGTACTCACGCAAACCGTTGTCTTGTTTGACCTCCTTCGTTTCCAGGCGCGCTTCGAGGTCGTAGTACAGTGTCAGTCGCTCGCGGATATTGGCCAGCGCCATGCGGTTCCCACCCTGCGCACTGTCGTTGCGCGGGCAGGGATTGGAGAGGTCAATATGCAGTTCTTCACCCACCCGGCAAAAGCGGATACGAACGATACCGTTCTCGTCCGAGGGTTCAATGCCGTGATACACCGCGTTTTCCAGCAAGGGCTGCAACATCAGCGGCGGCACCTTGAGATCGGTCGGCATATCGGCGATGTCCCATTCGACGTTGAGCCGCTCGCCAAGGCGCAGTTTTTCCAGATTGAGGTATTGTCGGCACAGGGCAATTTCTTCGGCCAGCGGCAATAAGTCACGATGATCGCGCATCAGCGCGCGGAAGAGATCGGCCAGTTCCTCCAGCGCAGTCTCGGCGCGCCTAGGTTCCGCCCGGATCAGGGACAAAACGGCGTTCAGGCTGTTGAACAGAAAATGCGGGCGGATACGTGCCGTCAACGCCTGAAAACGCGCCTCGGCCAGCGCTGGCGAAAAGGCTTTGACACGCAACGAAAAATAGAAAAGCATCGTCCAGGCCACCAGTCCGCCCAGAAGCGCCGCACGCAATACGCGCTGCCAGCCACCCTCATCCACCGCCATGAAACGCCAGAAATCGAGCAACAGCGCTGAGGAAGCGGCGGCTAGCACCACCACGACCGCCTGCGCGATCAAGGCCGGCATACGCCGCAGAACCGTCCCGACCAAAGCCAACAGCGAGAGATTGAACAGCAGCAAGGGCTGCACCCACGCTGCCATGTCAACATAGCGCCGCAGGCAATCGAGAATTCCTGCGCTCTGCACCAGTGCTCCGGCCAGGGCAAGCAGGTTCACGCCGAGCAGAATGCGCAGCATGACGCCGAAATTGCGAAAGTCCGGGAGCGGCTGCCCCGCCTGGTTTTGCCTTATACTTGACATCTGGTCATTCTAGCCTATCAACTTCCGTCCATCATGAGCCAATCGCCTTCTTCCTCACCTTCCCAATACACCTGGGCCGGCCGTTTTTCCGAGCCAATGTCCGATCTTGTCAAACGTTACACGGCTTCGGTCGATTTTGACAAGCGCATGTGGCGCCAGGACATTCGCGGCTCGCTCGCCCACGCCAGAATGCTGGCCAAACAGAGCATCATTTCGGCTGAGGATCTGGCCGATATCCAGCGCGGCATGGCACAGATCGTCGGCGAAATTGAAGCCGGCAGCTTTGAGTGGTCGCTCGATCTCGAAGACGTTCATCTGAACATTGAAAAACGCCTGACCACGCTCGTCGGCGACGCCGGCAAACGCCTGCACACTGGACGTTCGCGCAATGACCAGGTAGCGACCGATATCCGCCTCTATCTGCGTGATTCGATCGACGACATTCTCGTTCTGCTCGGCCAGTTCCAGAGCAACCTGCTCGACCTCGCTGAACGTGAAGCGGCAACGCCGATGCCCGGCTTCACGCACTTGCAGGTCGCGCAGCCGATCACTTTCGGCCATCATCTGATGGCCTGGTTCGAAATGACACGACGCGATGCCGAGCGCTTTGCCGACGTGCGCAAGCGGACCAACCGCCTGCCACTTGGCGCCGCCGCGCTGGCCGGAACGACCTACCCGATCGACCGCGAATTTGTCGCTGCCGAACTCGGTTTTGACGGCGTCTGCGAAAACTCGCTCGACGCCGTTTCCGACCGCGATTTCGCCATCGAATTCTGCGCCGCCAGCGCCCTGCTGATGATGCACTTCTCGCGCATGTCGGAAGAACTGGTGCTGTGGATGAACCCGCGATTCGGCTTCGTCAAGATCGCTGACCGTTTCTGCACCGGCAGCTCGATCATGCCGCAGAAGAAGAATCCGGACGTTCCCGAGCTGGCGCGCGGCAAGACCGGGCGTGTTTACGGCCACCTGACTTCGCTGCTGACGCTGATGAAGGGCCAACCGCTGGCCTACAACAAGGATAACCAGGAAGACAAGGAACCCCTGTTCGACGCAGTCGATACAGTCACCGACACCCTGCGCATCTACGCCGAAATGATTTCCGGCATTACTGCCCGCCCGGACAACATGCGCGACGCGCTGCGCCAAGGTTTTGCCACGGCCACCGATCTGGCCGATTACCTGACGCGCAAGGGTCTGCCCTTTCGCGATGCGCATGAAGCGGTCGGCCTGGCAGTTCGCCGCGCAGAGGAACTCGGCGTCGACCTGCCGCAACTCTCGCTGGACGAACTGCAACAGTTCTCGTCACTGGTTGGCGAAGATATTTTCACCGTGCTTACCGTCGAAGGATCGCTGGCATCGCGCAATCACATCGGAGGCACGGCGCCCGATCAGGTTCGCGCAGCGATAGTTCGCGCCCGCGCTCGCCTGTAAGGCACGCACCGGACATGGACAGGATTGGCAAGTACGAACTTGTTCGCGAGATCGGCCGAGGGGCAACCGCGACCGTCTATCTCGGCAACGATCCCTTTGCCCAGCGAGAGGTGGCGATCAAGGTCGCCTTTCCGGAGATCCTGAAAGACCCGGAACGCGGCAAGCTCTATACCTATCTGTTCCTCAACGAGGCCTCGCTGGTCGGCAAACTCGCGCACCCGCATATCGTGCAGATTTTCGATGCCGTTGTCGCCGAAGGTCTGTGCTACATCGTCATGGAGTACGTGGAAGGCGGAACACTTGAGGATTACTGCACGCCAGCCAAATTGCTGCCAATCGAGCGTGTTGTCGAAATCATCTTCAAATGCACCAGGGCGCTTGATTTTGCCAACCGCATCGGTATCACGCATCGCGACATCAAACCAGCCAACATCCTTTTTGCCGGGACCAATCCGAATTCGGGTGAAATCAAGATTTCCGATTTCGGCGCGGCGCTCATCGACTCTCCTGATCGCACACAGGTTACGGGGATTGGCTCACCCGCCTACATGTCGCCGCAACAGGTTCAGGAACTGCCGCTTGACCACCAGACGGATATTTATTCGCTCGGCGTCGTGATGTATCAGTTGCTGACCGGGCAGCTCCCTTTCCAGGCAAGCACCAGCTACAACATCGTATTCCAGATCATCAACACCGAACCGACACCGCCTTCGGTGCTGCGCAAGAAAATCCCGGTGGTGCTCGATACCATCGTGGCGCGCGCCATGAGCAAACGAACCGAGGATCGCTACCAGACCTGGGAAGAATTCGCGCACGACCTGGCACAAGCCTTCCGCAACAAGCAACTGAAAGCACCGAAACGGGATTTCTCGGAATCCGAAAAATTCAACACGCTACGCGAACTGCCGTTTTTTGCCGACTTCTCCGATATCGAGCTCTGGGAAGTCCTGCGCTTCTCAAGCTGGAGGAGTGTTTTGCCCGAAGAGAGCGTCATCCGTGAAGGAACAAGCGGCGACTATTTCTGCTTTGTCGCCGAAGGCGAACTCAAGGTCACCAAGAACGGGAGAATTCTCAACCTGCTGACCAGCGGTGAATGCTTCGGCGAAATGGCTGTCATCAGCAAAGGGGCGCAAACCCGGAGCGCAGATGTCGTCGCCCTGACGGCGTCCAAGATCGTGACCGTCAAAGGCGAGGCGCTGCAACACGCGTCGGAAGCCTGTCGCATGCATTTCTATCAGGCATTCCTTGAAGTCCTGTCCAGCCGACTGCTACTGGCCAACACGCGACTGACGTCCCCTTAGCTCGCCGTCAGCGCGCGCAGAAGCTCATCCGGCCTCGCGCCGTCCTGTGCCCGAAGGGGTCCGGCAGATCGAACGGACTACCGTAGTCAGGGCGCTGGTAGGTCGAACGTACGATCCCGGTTGTGGCATCAAACAGCACGTCAAAAAATGCCAGCTGGTTCGATGCATCGCAGAAGCGCCACTCCCAGACGAGTTCATCGCGACGCTCGAAATAAGCCGTCAATTGCGGCGGTGGCGGGCCAAGAACGCGCAACACGGAGGCCTGATCGATACCGGGCTTGATTCGCACAAAATGCGCGGCATCCAGCACGCTCTCGATACGCTCCAACCGCCCATCCGCGCCGACATACACCATGAAGGTTTGTGTTCCCTGCGGCCCGCGCGGATAGGCCAATTGCTCACGCCCGTCCTCGTCTTTCCAGCGCATCGCGGGCTCGCCCATGGACGCCATGATCTCCGGCAAGGTAGACGTCCCTGCCAGTAACTGGCTTCCGCCGTACCCGACACAGGCAGAAAGAAGCAAAGCGCTGACGGCAAGCGCCAAGCACATAAAAAGCCGGGAGACTTTCAACATATCAATCACCTTGTTTCAGGAACCGGAACCTATTTTCACATAATCGCCAGTATTCCCCGACCATGCTGGACAAAGGAACTATCATGAGTCAATCCGTCTCCATCATTCCAAAGAGACGGACAAAGAATTTACTGCGGAATATTCTTGACGAGGTAGAACAATGGTCAATTCCCGCTCTATCCTTCGCCCGCTGGTCGGGGTTGCGACAATTGCTGCACTGTCATTGATGGCCTTCAACGCGGCCATCCGGACCTGGATGCGCGCCCCAAGAATCAGCGCCAAGGACGATCCGTCGGCGTTCGGTCTGCCGTTCAAAGATGTTTTCCTGCCGACCTCGAACAACAAGCAGCTTCACGGCTGGCATATCCCTGCTGCCAGCGACCGGCCCGCGCCGACCCTGATCATTCTCCATGGCTGGGGTGGCAACAGCGAGATGATGCTGCCGCTGGCCGACCCGTTTTATCACTCGGGCTACGCGCTGCTGTTTGTCGACGCACGCAGCCACGGCGCCAGTGAAGACGACTCATTTTCCTCGCTGCCCCGCTTTGCCGAAGATCTTGAAAGTGCGCTGGACTGGCTGTTGCAACAACCCGAAACCGATACGTCCCGAATCGGGCTGATCGGTCATTCCGTTGGTGCTGCCGCCGCCCTGCTGGTCGCTTCACGGCGCAAGGAAATCGCCGCCGTCGTCAGTCTGGCGTCTTTTGCACACCCGGAACGAATCATGCGCCGCTACCTGGCATCAAAGTCCGTACCCTTCATTCCATTCGGCTGGTACACGCTGAGCTACATCCAGCGCGTGATCGGCTACAGTTTTGAGGATATCGCGCCACAGAACAGAATCGGAGACATCGACTGCCCGGTGCTGCTGGCGCATGGAGTTGACGACACGACCGTGCCGGTGGAAGACGCCCAACTGCTCCATGCCGAATCACGCAAGGAGAGCACACGCCTGTTGCTGGTTGAAGGCAACCACGAAGACTATGAGGGATTGCGCACGCGCGCCGACGAGGTGTTGAGTTTCGTCGCCGACGCGATGCGGTTCAAGAAAAACGGGGAAACGGACTATCAGTCCGGCGCGGCAATACCTTCGAGCAAGGTCTTGAGTTCGCCGCTCTGATACATCTCGCGCATGATGTCTGAGCCGCCAACCAGTTCGCCGCGAACATAAAGCTGGGGAATGGTCGGCCAGTCGCCATAGATCTTGATGCCATCGCGAATCGCCTGATCTTCAAGCACGTTGACGCTGAAGAACAGCGGCACATTGCAGGCTTGCAGAATCTGCACCGCCGTTGCTGAAAAGCCGCACATCGGCGCCTTTGGTGTGCCCTTCATGTAAAGCACCACGGGATTACCTGTGACCTGTTCCTTGATCAGTTCCTGCACATCCATTAACAAACCTCTTTATAGTTGAGTAAATCAATCGGGAATTAGTTTACCGGCTCACGACCACTGGGTCAAGGCAGGCAACCGCCGCTGACTCGTTCAATCGCTGCGCTATCGCGCCAGGAGTCAACATCGGAAAAACCTGCTGCCTTCAGCAATTCTCGAACTTTGACAGCCTGATCGTAGCCATGTTCAATCAACAAGCAACCGCCGGGCAACAAATGCGGATGCGCGCCCTCGATGATGCTCCGGATGCACGCCATTCCATCGCGAGTACCGTCGGTCAATGCCTGTTGCGGTTCAAACGGCAAGCCGTTTTGCAGCAAGTGAGGGTCACCATCGGCCACGTACGGTGGATTGGAAACGATCAGGTCGAAACGTTCAGCGTCGAGCGGCGCATACCAGTCACCAGGGAGGAAACGGATTTGCGCGCCGTACCGGGTGGCATTGCGACGCGCCACATCAAGCGCTGCAACAGACACATCAACCGCCGTAAGCAGTGCTGACGGGCACAAACGCGCCAGCACGATGGCAACGATTCCAGAGCCGGTTCCCAGATCGACGATGCGCGGTGCTGCATACGTTTGCGCACGTTTTTTTGCCTGTTCGACCAGCACCTCGGTATCCGGGCGGGGAATCAGTACCGCAGGCGAAACGGAGAATTCGAGGCCATAGAAGAACGCGCTGCCAACCAGATAAGCCAAAGGCTCGCCCACTGCGCGACGCTCCACCAGCACATCGAACTGTGACGCCTCGGCAGCCAGCAGTTTGCGCTCCGGATGCGCGATCAGATCGACATGGGTACAACCACAGACCTGCTCCAGCAGCAGCCGCGCATCAAGCCGCGCAATACGCTGGCTGGCCCGCCGCCAGGCGTCGCCGATACCCTCCGTCATAGCTCCGAATCGGCCAGCGCGGCGAGTTGCTCGGCCTGATGTTCGTTGGCCAGTGCGCCAACAACTTCATCGAGATCACCGTCCATGATCGAGTCGATCTTGTAGAGCGTCAGGTTTATACGATGGTCGGTCACCCGGCCTTGCGGAAAGTTGTAGGTGCGGATGCGCTCGGAACGGTCGCCGCTGCCAATCAGGCTCTTGCGCTCAGAGGCGATTTTCGCGTGCTGCTCGCGTTCCTGCGCGTCCTTGATGCGTGCTACCAGCACCGACATGGCCTGCGCCTTGTTCTTGTGTTGCGAGCGCCCGTCCTGGCATTCAACGACGATACCGGTCGGCAGGTGGACGATGCGGATCGCCGAATCAGTCTTGTTGATGTGCTGCCCGCCGGCACCCGAGGCACGGAAAGTATCGATGCGAATTTCGGACGGATTGATCTGCACATCTTCCAGTTCGTCGGCTTCCGGCATCACCGCGACGGTACATGCAGAGGTGTGGATGCGGCCCTGCGCTTCGGTTTCCGGCACGCGTTGCACGCGGTGCGCGCCTGATTCGAATTTGAGCCGTGAATACACGCCCTGGCCAACAATGCGAGCGATCACTTCCTTGTAGCCGCCGACATCCGATTCGCTGGTCGAAACCACCTCGACCTGCCAGCGCTGACGCTCGGCAAAGCGGGTGTACATGCGAAACAGGTTGCCGGCGAACAGCGCCGACTCGTCACCGCCTGTCCCGGCACGGATTTCCAGGAAGACGTTGCGGTCGTCATTGGCGTCCTTTGGCAGCAGCAACTTCTGTAACTCGCTCTCGATTTCGGGCAGACGCTCCTTGGCCGACTTCATTTCCGCTTCGGCGAGTTCCTTCATTTCCGGATCGGCCATCATCTCCTGCGCCGACTGCAGGTCGGCCTCGGTTGAGCGCCAGGTCTGGTAGAGCGCAACCACCGGCCCAAGATCAGAATGCTCGCGCGTCAGCTTGCGGTACTGATCCATGTCCTTGGTCGCCTCGCCGCTCGCCAGAATGCGATCCAGTTCGTCCAGACGGCCAACGAGATTTTCAAGTTTGTCGCGAA
This sequence comes from Betaproteobacteria bacterium, assembly GCA_020047725.1. GTDB lineage: Bacteria > Pseudomonadota > Gammaproteobacteria > Burkholderiales > Rhodocyclaceae > Propionivibrio. The sequence continues at coordinate 3,433 of JAIFNM010000148.1, read as the reverse complement.
TACTTTGTTTCATAGTCAATCAATCGTGATGCAGGTTAAACAGCCGAGTCGCCATCGACTGCAGTTCGCTGCGGTCACCCTCGGCCTGGCTCAGCGCGTGTGTTGGCGCGTGCAGAAACTTGTTGGTCAAGCGGTGCGACAGGTGATCAAGCACCGCCGCCGGATCGTCGCCCTTGGCCAACAACTTGAGCGCGTGCTCCATTTCATGACGACGGGTGCGTTCGGCGGTGTCGCGCAGCGAGCGGATCACCGGCACCGTCTCGCGCGTTTGCAACCAGAGCAGAAAGCTATCGACACGCGCGGCAACAATGGTTTCGGCATCGACGACCGCCGTCTGCCGTGACTCCATGCCGGTTTCGACGACCTGCGCGAGGTCATCGACGGTGTACAGAAAAACGTCGTCCAGCTCGCCGACTTCAAGCTCAACGTCGCGCGGCACGGCCAGGTCGACCATGAACATCGGTCGGTGACGGCGCGCCTTGATTGCCCGCTCGACCAACCCCAGACCAATGATCGGCAACTGGCTGGCAGTGCAGGACACAACGATATCGAACTCGGACAGGCGTTCGCCAACATCTTCAAGACGGATCGCCGTCGCACCGAAACGATCCGCCAGTGCACGACCGCGATCAATCGTCCGGTTGGCGATGACAATCTGCTTCGGTTTTTTCGCCGCAAAATGCGTCGCACATAACTCGATCATCTCGCCGGCGCCGATGAACAACACCTTCTGGTCAGCGATACGTTCGAAGATGCGCTCAGCCAGACGCACCGCGGCGGCGGCCATGGATACGATGTTGGCGCCGATGGCGGTGGTCGAACGCACATCCTTGGCCACGGCAAACGAATTCTGAAACAACTTGTTCAAGGTCGTACCGAGCGTTCCCGACTCACGGGCGATACGCGCCGCTTCTTTCATTTGGCCGAGAATCTGCGGCTCGCCAAGCACCATCGAATCGAGTCCGCTGGCGACGCGGAAGGCGTGACGCACCGCCTCGCGCTCCGGGTGGGTGTAAAGGTAAGGTTCAATGTCGTGGTGCCTCAAGCGGCGATAGTCAGCGAGCCATTCAATGGCGGCTTGCGGCGTATCGGCCTGAAAATACAGCTCGGTGCGATTGCAGGTCGACAGAATCGCGGCTTCATGCACCCGCCCGCCACTGGCCAGATCGGCAAGCGCTCGGCGCAATTCCTCGGCATGGAACGCCACATGCTCGCGAACCGAAAGCGGTGCCGTGCGGTGATTGATGCCGAGAGTAAAAAGCGCCATGAGCAGTGGGAAGGATTGGGTTTGCTGTTCAACCGCTAGGATAGCCAGGACAGTCAGGATAGCGGTCGATTATAGCACCCGCCCTACTCCCTCTCGGGATGACGAAGATCAAGGCAATGGCGATCAATGAAGGCTTTAGAACACGACCGCGAAATGCCGAATCCGCGCTAGACCACGCTCCGCCGTGCCAGCGTTTTCAAGACGCGCGAACGTTCGCGACGCCCGGCATAGATGAGTGTCCATACCTGCTGTTCGAGATCGGCGTGCTTGCCGGAAAACTTCTCCAGCTTGTGACTCAAGGTGATGACCTGGCTGGCCAGGAAGGCGGGCGATTCATCGACGATCTCTTCCAGCTCATCCGCCAGTGCATCATCGGTCGTGAAGACGGCGATGCAGCGCGCCAGATGATTGGCCTGCTCAACGTTCACGATCCCGAGCGATGAAACGTGCATGGCACCGGCCGCCGTCACTGGATCGGTGGACAACTGCATTGCCCCGGCGACCAGGCCGGTAATGCGCTGGATTTCTGCCTTGTTTTCCATTCTTGTTCCTTATTCGATTCGCTGTTTACGCGCGGACGCCAGTTTAGCGGCCAATGCCGTGTTTGTCTGACAAGATTGTCGCCAAACCGGCTGAAAGACTGCACCGCAATGGAGGACCAGCCCTGTGATGCTTGTCAACAGGTGATCTACGAAGGGTATGCCGCGCAACCCGCATGCTTATTGGCTTACGCGACACGCACCTTCAAGATTGCCGTGTTTATTGCCATTCAGGCATTCTGCCGTGAGGATCACAAGCGTCAGCACTACGCCAACCGCGCCAGATATCTGACAAAGCTATTCGCGACTGCACTTTTTCTGTGTCGCTCGCCCCCACCGGAGTATTGATTTCATGGATATTTTCCGGAATTTTTTATTAGCTCGTTATTATTCGCTATCATTTGAACTGGATTGACGCCACCCACTCACAGGTGAGATGCTGGTGTCAGCGATTCAGGATTGGCAATCGTGCAGATCAAACTGTCCGGTTTTCTACAATGCAACAGGAGAATTACCAAATGAGCATTTCCGAAAAGATCAAGTCGAACCTGGCTTACGGGCAGGAATTGGTTGAGTCCGGCGTTGAAGGTGCAAAAGAAGGGCGCAAAACCGTACTGGAATCACCCGACGCAGGTGACCTGATAACAGAGGCGGCACAGGAGTCGTGGCAAGCCGCGACGATCGGTGTGTTGGCCGGCGCCATCTTTGGCGTACTGACGGATGATCGCAAACCGCTTCGCGGCGTGATCACGGGCGGGCTTCTCGGTGCCGCAGCGGGTTTTGTTGGCAGCTTTGCCTGGAAAACACGACCACTTACCTCATCGATGGTGCATGGGGCAAGCCGGCGCATCGGAAGGACACGCGACCAGCACTGGCTGACCAAGAACCCCGTGAACTACGGCTGATCGCCCGACAGCCAATTCTTCTGCGGTTGCAGCCAGACAAGGTCCGAGATACTGAACATCGTGTGGCATGTCTGGCCCGAAACCTCCCGGATCATGATGGCTCGGGACCATCGATCGTAACTCGGGTGCTTGCCGCATCACTGCCATAACAGGAGCCGCCGCTCAGAAGAATAGTCGTGGCTCGGTTACTGTACCTTTTGGCCACACTCCACATGCGCTCAACCCGTGCAACTGCTGCCGTCGCCCGTTTGAATGCACGGAGCGACGGGCACCACTACCACTTGGTGCTGACAGGCGATGGCCTTTTCAAATTGAGCGAACCGAGTGGCAACACGTCGTTCTCCAACGCCCTGCCTCTCGATGAATTCGTGCGCATGGTCGACGCCATGGGGCCGCAAAAGATCCGCCGCGTGACGAAAAGCGATGCGGCCTTTGCCCTGCAACTCGTTCGCAAGCCCAAGACCTAGCGGCTGCGCATTCGACAAACCCAAGGCCATCGCAAGGGCGTAAAGTGGTCGCATCGAGACGTATCCCAAGGGATATCGATGAAGAGTTACTCGGCGCGATCCTCTCTTGTTGCTCAGCTGGCCTTGTTTGCGATTGTCGTAATCTGGGCGGTGCCAACACTTGGCCTGCTGGTCTCCAGCTTTCGCAGCAACGAGCAGCTCGCGTCCAGCGGATGGTGGACGGCGGCGTCCACGCAAACTCGCTCGGATATGCGG
>JAIFNM010000056.1 GCA_020047725.1 Betaproteobacteria bacterium | reverse complement strand
TTTCGTGCAGAAATCGTGTTTTGAACCCGAACGCCTGCTCATAAAAGGTAAGTGCTTTTCTGACGTCTTCTACATAAAGAATCGTATATCCAAATTTCATGGGAATGGCTCCAGAGGTGGATTGAAGGAAAGGCCAACGATAGCGGCTTTCTGAGCCGTCGTCCTGGCTAAATCCGACACAAGCGCGCAGGTTGGTTCTGTCCGGGCAATCTGCAATAGAGTCGGCAGAATGAAATGAGATCAGGGTCTCTGCTGCACGTCAATCTGTGGTCGAAAACCTGCGGGGTTGCCTGTTGGTCTGCCTGCATCAAGCGAGTAAATGATCCTGATGCCGTATCAGCCACTTTTCAGAATTGGTCATTGACGATGGCTCTTGGCGTGAACCATACTCTGGTCTGGTGATGCTATTTAAATTTCCAGTCCTTTCGGGAGGTCTTATGCGAAACCGTATCTTTTCTTTGTTGTTGATGTTTGCTCTGATCCCGTTCAACCTGGCTTTGGCCGCAAGCGACCCCAAAGACATTTCGGGCAGCAAGGATCCGGACATCTTTTCCCGTATGCCCGGCTTTCATATTTCCAGTTATGAGACTTTGGAATTCGACCGCTATGAGTTCCAGACCGGGTCTGGCAAAACGGAAAAAGTGGAAGGCCGTCGCACCTTTGTGGCTTATACCGCCAAAGAAGGCATGACCTATCCCAGCGGCCTTCAGGTTATCCGCAATTATGTCAATGCAGCCAAAGCCGTCGGTGGAGGCCCGGTCTATGAATACGAAGACGGCGGAACACAGTATTCCACTATCCGGATTCAAAAAGAGAATGCCGAAATCTGGGTCGAGGTTTCCGGGGCCAACAACGGCATGTATAACGTCCAGTTGGTCAACAAACAACTCATGAAACAGGAAGTGGTTGCCAATGCCGATGCCCTGTCCAAAGGTATCAAGGAAACCGGTCGCGTAGCGGTCTACGGGATTTATTTCGATACGGGAAAGGCAGATTTGAAACCCGCGTCTGACCCGGCGCTGGCCGAGATCGTAAAAATGCTCAAGGCCGATGCCACTCTCAAGGTCTATGTAGTCGGTCACACTGACAATGCCGGGCAGTTTGCCAATAACGTCAAACTCTCCCAGGACCGTGCGGCCTCCGTGGTGAGTGCCCTGACAAGCAAATACGGGATAGCGGCAGCCCGGCTCACCCCCTTTGGTGCCGGTCCCACATCACCCGTTGCCTCCAACAAGAGCGATGAGGGCAAGGCCAAAAACCGCCGGGTTGAACTGGTGGGTCAGTAGCCAGCCGAATTGGGGCAGCCCACGACTTTCTGGCAACGGAAATCGACCAAGAAAACCGTGGTCTTGCCCTATTTGCATTCAAAAAGGATAACGACGATGCAATCGCCCGCCAGGTCACAGAGTGAACAGGACGAACTTGCTCGCCAGGCCGTTGGAGAAAACTCGCTGTTCGTCAAGGCTGTGACAGAGCTTGCCAACACGTGTGAAGTGGTCGCCAGCGAAGATATTTACGCCAGTGGCGGAATGAAGCTGGTTAGCCGTGGTACACGTCTGTCGGGCCAGTTTTATGATCGCCTGATCGCCCACAAGCTGCTCAAGCCGATTGAACTGTCACTCAATGTCAGCGATGCGCTCGATGCTGTCCAGCTTGTTGCTCTGATGCGTGACGAGGCGGTCCGGGTGCCGTCGCTTACCCCATTGTTCGAGCAGCCTGAATTAATCGAACAGCTTGGCAAGCATTTCAGTCAACTGACTATCCCGGCACCGCTGACCCTGAGACTGGCTGTCATGCAATCGGATCGTCCAATGCTTTTCCAGCATGCACTGATCTCATCCGTTGTCGCCACGGCGCTGGGGATTCGTGGCAAGTTGGCGCAGGAAGAGTTGCAGGCGCTGTCACTGGCCAGCCTCTTTCATGATGTCGGCGAGTTGTGCATTGAACCAGCCTTTCTCGAACCCGGGCACCAGATGAGCGCGGAAGAGCGCCGCCATCTCTATGTTCATCCCATTACCGGCTTTCTGATGCTGCGCGATTTTTCCGAGCTGCCCAAGGGAACGGCCAACGCCGTGTTGCAGCATCACGAGCGGATCGATGGCAGTGGCTATCCTTATCGCCTGTCAGGGGTAGCGGTTACCAAGGTTTCCCGTTTCCTGGCGGTTGCCGAGGTGGCTGCCTCGCTTATCGAGAAGCATGGGGCGGACAAGCGAATCGGCATGAAATTTCGCATGAACAAGAAGAAGTACGATGCCGACGTGGTTACGCTCATCTCCCGGCTGTTCGGCAACTTCGACTTGCCATCAAGCGTGAAGCTCGATGAAGTGTATTTGATGACGCGCCTGACGCAACTCGGGAAGCTGTTTGAAACCTGGGCCACGTTGCGCAAGACAGTCTCCAATGCCGATCTTGAGCGTCTGTCCTTTCTTGTTGATCGGGTGAGCGCCCTGCACATGCTGGTGATCGAGCCAGGTTTCGATCAATGCCGGATCGAGGACATATTGAGCATGGCCGGCGAGGCCGACCCCGAAATCTGCATGGAACTGACGACACTGCTGGATGAACTGAACTGGCAATTCAAGGCGCTGTTGAATGGTGTCGAGCGCGATCAATCGCTTTGGGGTGAGCGGCTTCCGGTTACTACCAGGAAGGGCATTGACGACTGGCTGGAGCAGGTGCGTCAGTTTGTTGGCGGGTAAAGTCTCCTCGGCGGCTACCGGTTTTTGTAGGAGCCCGGTTTTACCGGGCGATGGGCGCTAGTACTTCACCGCTGCAATCGCTCAGTGAACTGGGCTCATGATGGCTACCGTGCCGTTGGCTAAAGTTATGGCAACCAGCACGTTCAAACACACCTTTGTCGGCAAGTGTTTTGACGCTTTCATCGAGTCAAGGGTACCATTCGTGCCATTCGTGTCATTCGCCGGGAATAAAAAGCGTTAACGCCTGTCGAACGACGCGAATGCATGTTTTGTAACTTCTGATTCGCTTGAGGATGGCAGATCGAATGGAAAGCGAGTCTTCGTACACCGGCGTCAAGCCCGTGAAGCAGCACGGGCGCCTGCTTGTTGCATTTGGAGTGTTTTGTGCGGTCACGGTCGCAGCGATAGCCGCCGCGGCATGGTACGAAGCCCGTGATTCGCGTCTTCAGGCCTTCTTCTTCACCGAGTTTGCGCGTGATATCCACTTTGAAATGAAGGATGGGGGCAACGCCGATCTCTGGCTACCGCAAACCGGCCCCTACGATACGCGCCTTGGATACAGCCGCCTGAAGGAGATATTCCCGCGTCTCACGGCAGCGGGCTACGAAATTTCCGCCCAGGCAAGGCAATCCGAAGGCTTTCTCGAAGCCACCGGCCGCGGCCTCTACCCGATCTACCGCGAGAAATCACAGGCTGGGCTGAGCCTGCGCGACCGTGCCGGAACATCGCTTTACGGCAGTCGTTATCCTGAGCGGCAGTACGCAACCTTCGAGGATATTCCGCCGGTGCTGGTCGACGCCTTGCTCTATGTCGAGAACCACAACCTGCTTGACCCTGCTCGCCCAATGCGTAACCCGGCGGTGGATTGGGTACGCCTGACTCATGTCGCTTTTGGCCAGACAATGCGCGCGCTCAACCTCGACGGCGCACGCGCGGGCGGCAGTACGCTGGCGACGCAGATCGAGAAATTCCGCCATTCCCCCGGTGGCCGCACGCGCGACGCCGACGACAAGTTGCGGCAGATGGTTTCGGCCTCGCTGCGCGCCTATCAGGATGGTGAAGACACGCTGAACGCACGCAAACGCATCGTCCTCGATTATTTCAACTCCGTACCGCTGGCCGGGTTGGCCGGTTACGGCGAGGTTAACGGGCTGGGCGATGGCCTGTGGGCGTGGTATGGCCGCGATTTCGATAGCGCCAATCGTCTGCTCAAGGACGCCAAGGCTGACCTTAAAGAACGGGCACAAGTGTTCAGGGAGGTGCTGTCGCTGATCGTCGCGCAACGTCGCCCGTCGGGCCTCCTGCTCGATTCGACGGAACGCCTGGATGGCCTGACCGACAGCTATCTGCGCCTGCTTTCATCCGATGGCGGCATTCCCGCCGGGCTGCGCGATGCGGCCTTGAACACCCGGCTGAAACCGGCACGCAAGGTGCGCGAGGGCGAAGCGATTTCCTTCATCGAGCGCAAGGCCGTGAATGATGTGCGGGGGACGCTCGGCGAACTGCTCGGTTTCGAGGATTTGTACGCCCTCGACCGTTTCGATCTGGAAGCGCGCACCACCCTCGACGCCTCGGCGCAGTCCAGGGTCACGGCCTTTCTCGGTCGTCTGAACGACCCGGAGTATCTGCGTTGCGCTGGCTTCCGGGAAAATCGCCTGCTCGACCGTGGCGACCCGTCCGGCGTCAACTACAGCTTCACCCAGAAAACGCCGCTCGGCAACCAGTTGCGCGTGCAGGCCGACAACCTCAACCAGCCGCTCGACATCAACGCCGGAACCAAGCTCGATCTGGGCTCCAGCGCCAAGTTCCGGACACTGATTTCCTACCTCAACGTTATCGCCGACCTGCACCAGCGCTACGGCAGCCTTGACGCAAAGGATCTGGCCGGCATCGTTACGCACCCCCGCGACGAGCTTACCAACTGGGCGCTTGCCTACCTGCGCAGCAACGAAGACCGCAGCCTGACGCCGATGCTCGAAGCGGCGATGGAACGGCGTTATTCGGCGAACCCGAACGAGACCTTCTTCACCGGCGGCGGCATTCACCGCTTCTCCAACTTCAAGCATGAAGACGACTTGCTGAATCCAAGCGTCGCCGGTGCGCTGGAACAATCGGTGAATCTGGTTTTTGTCCGCATCATGCACGACGTAGTCCATTACCACGCCTACGAAGCTGTCGATGCGCCGGCGCGCGGTTTGCGCGAAGACGAAAGCAGCAAAGAGGCGCGGCAGGATTTCCTCAACCGCTTTGCCGAGCGTGAAGGCATCGGCTTCCTGCGCACCTACTGGCACAAGTACCGCGACCTGAATGCGC
>JAIFNM010000211.1 GCA_020047725.1 Betaproteobacteria bacterium | reverse complement strand
TGACGACGATCAGGAATCCCAATTGCCCACCAGGCAGATTGACCAGCAGGTGTTCAACCCAGAGATGCCCATCGACGCCATAGAACGTGAGAGAGAAGACGCGCGCGCCAATCAGGATGAATAGGACGAAGGTCGTCAGTTTTGCCGTGCTCTCCATGGCCTGCTTGAGCAGCTTCAGGTTCAGGCGCTTGCGCGCAAGAGCCATGATCAGCGCGCCGCTCGCTCCCATGGCCCCGCCCTCGGTCGGCGTTGCAATGCCGAGGAAGATCGTGCCGAGCACGAGAAAGATAAGCATCAGCGGTGGTACCAGCGAGGTCAGCACGCGTAGCAGCAGTTTTGTACCGCGCAGGCTGCGTGCTTCGGGCGGAAGCGCAGGAACCCAGTGCGGTTTGACGAACGAGACGATGATTACATAAACAACGTAAAGTCCTGTCAGGGCAAGACCGGGAATGAAAGCGCCGGCGTACATGTCACCAACTGATTTGCCAAGCTGGTCGGCCATCAGCACCAGCGATGGCGGGATGATTTGCGCCAGCGTTCCGGAGGCGGCAATGACGCCTGAGGCCAGGCGTTTGTCGTAACCGTAGCGCAGCATGATCGGTAGTGAAATCAGTCCCATCGAGATGACCGAAGCGGCCACCACGCCTGTAGTCGCGGCCAGCAGTGCGCCAACGATGATCACGGCGTAAGCGAGGCCGCCACGAATCGGGCCGAACAGTTGGCCGATCGTGTCGAGCAGGTCTTCGGCCATTCCAGATCGCTCGAGAATCAGCCCCATGAAGGTGAAGAAGGGAACGGCCAGCAGGGTTTCATTGGCCATGACGCCGTAGATTCGGTCTGGCAGCGCCTGAAAGAGCTGTGGGCCAAGCAGGCCGAGATTGATGCCGATGATGCCGAAGACGACGCCGTTGGCAGCCAGTGCAAAAGCAACCGGGAAGCCGACGAGCAGGAAAAGGATCATTGAGGCAAAGATGATCGGTGCCATGTTGGCGATAAGAAACTCGGTCATTGCGCACCCTCCTTTTGCTTCTTGATAACGAGGGCGAGTTCTTCTTCGGGCGTCAGTGCATTCCGTTTGTCCGTCGGGTCGGGACACAAACCCTTGAGAAAGCCGATACGCTTGATCAGTTCGGAGATCGCCTGCAGGATGAGCAGGAAAAAACCGGCTGGAATCATCAGGCGGGCGGGCCAGACAATCAGCCCACCGGCGCTGTTGGACATTTCGTTTGACTGAAGGGCATGAACGAATACTGGCCAGGAAAGTACCATGACGGCGATGGCCATCGGCATCAGGAAGAAAAGGAGGCCGAAAATGTCGATCCAGGTTTGCCCGCGCTTGGAAAGGCGCCCCGAGATCAGGTCGATACGCACATGTTCATTACGCATCAGCGTATAACCGGCACACGACAGGAAGATCATGCCAAAAAGGTTCCATTGTATTTCGAGGAATGCGTTCGAGCTGTAGTTGATGGTGTAACGCATGACGGCGTTGCCGGCACTGATCAGGACGACAATCAGGACCAGCCAGAGAGCTGCTTTTCCGATGCGTTCAGTCAACGCGTCGATCTGGCGTGAGAGCTTGAGGAGGGCGTTCACGGGGAAATCCTTGGGTGATGGCTGGTGTCTGTATTTTAGAAGCGTAGTTTCCGTCACTCTTTGAGCGAAAAATGTGAAAATTCGCCCCGAATTCTTGAGTGCTGCAAGCAATAAGCCTGCAAAAGGAAGGGCGATTATCGCACAAATCGTGCTCTTCAAAGTACGGCAAACCGTGGTTCCGTGTGCCTTTGAGCTGCGTCAAGCTACTTGTTTTATCAACTGTTTAGGATTGTTGCTCCGGATCGATGAAGGAAAAATCAACCCGAATCTGCTTTGTTCGCCACGGCGAAACGGACTGGAATATTGAACTGCGCATGCAGGGTCATATCGACCTAGCGCTTAACGCGAAAGGAGAGGCACAAGCACAGGCTGCCGGGCGTCATTTTTCTGGCATGAAGGCCGTTGCGCTTTATAGCAGCGATCTGTTACGCGCCCGACAAACAGCGCAGCCCATTTCGGAGGCGTTGCACCTGCCGATGGTCTTGTGCCCGGAATTGCGCGAACGGCACTTCGGTCGTTGCGAGGGGCTGACCTTCGAGGAAATCGCCGACAAATTCCCGGAAGATGCGCGTGCGATCATGCGTCGTGATCCGGATTACGTGTCCTTGGGCGGCGAGAGTCGGCAACAGCACCAACAACGTATTCTTGATTGCATCGGTGACTTGGTGAGCAATCACGCAGGACAGACTATCGTGGTCGTCACTCACGGCGGCGTACTCGATGTCATTTTTCGCCGGGTACACGATTTGCCACCCGAAGCACCGCGTGACTATCCGATCCCGAACGCGGGGATCAACTGGGTGGTCATCGACGGCAAGCAATGGGGGATCGAACGCTGGGGCGAGACGGCGCATCTGGGATAGATTTTCAGCAGCGCAAGCCGGTTCCCGGCCTTGGGCTGCATGGTACAATTTATCTCTTTTCAATGGCTTGAGAGGCAAACGATGTTTTCTGCTAAAGATACGCTGGCAAAGGTTGATCCTGAACTCTGGAAGTCGATTGAAAACGAAAATCGCCGCCAGGAAGACCACATTGAACTGATCGCTTCCGAGAATTACGTCAGCAAGGCGGTTATGGAGGCCCAGGGCTCGCAACTGACCAACAAGTACGCCGAAGGCTACCCGGGTAAGCGTTACTACGGTGGATGCGAATACGTCGATGTGGCCGAGCAGATCGCCATTGATCGGGTGAAGAAACTGTTCGGTGCTGATTGCGCCAACGTGCAAGCGAACTCCGGTTCGCAAGCCAACCAGGCCGTGCTGATGGCCTTTGCCAAGCCCGGGGACACCATCATGGGCATGAGTCTCGCCGAAGGAGGGCACCTCACGCACGGTATGGCGCTTAACATGTCCGGCAAATGGTTCAACGTCGTTTCGTACGGACTCGATGCCGACGAAGCCATCGATTACGATCGGATGGAAGCACTGGCGCGCGAACACAAGCCGAAGATCATCATTGCCGGTGCTTCGGCCTACTCGCTGCGCATCGACTTCGAGCGTTTTGCCAATGTGGCCAAGGAGGTCGGCGCCATTTTCTGGGTCGACATGGCGCACTACGCCGGCTTGATAGCCGCGGGCTGCTACCCGAATCCGGTACCGTTTGCCGATGTCGTGACCTCGACCACACACAAGACACTGCGAGGGCCGCGCGGCGGCATCATCCTGATGAAGGCCGAACACGAAAAAGCCATCAACTCGGCGATCTTCCCTGGGCTGCAAGGCGGCCCGCTGATGCATGTGATTGCTGCCAAGGCGGTGGCCTTCAAGGAAGCCGCCTCGCCAGAATTTGTCGCCTATCAGGAACAGGTCGTTGCCAATGCGCGTGTGCTGTCGCGCGTGCTGTCGGAAGAGCGCGGCTTGCGCGTTGTCTCCGGGCGTACCGAGTCCCATGTTTTCCTGGTTGATCTGCGTTCAAAGAACATCACCGGCAAGGAAGCCGAAGCGGCGCTCGGCAAGGCACACATCACGGTTAATAAGAACGGTATTCCTAACGATCCACAAAAGCCATTCGTGACTTCGGGAATTCGTCTCGGTACGCCGGCCATGACGACGCGCGGCTTCACCGAGATCGAGGCTGAAGAAGTCGCTCATCTGGTTGCCGATGTGCTTGATGCGCCGAATGATGAAGCGGTGCTGGCGCGCGTTCGTGGCCAGGTTGCCGTCTTGTGCAAGAAGTTCCCGGTCTACGGAGTCTAAACTGCGATGAAATGTCCCTTCTGCGGTGCGTCTGACACAACAGTTGCGGATACGCGCATCAACGACGACGGCGATATCGTTCGCCGTCGTCGTCGTTGCCTGACGTGCGACAAGCGTTTTTCGACCTACGAACGGGCGGAGATCCGCCTGCCGCAGGTGGTTAAAAAGAATGGTTCGCGTGTCGATTTTGATCGCGAAAAACTTGCCGCCAGCCTGTGGTTGTCGCTGCGCAAACGGCCGGTCACGGTCGAGGCAGTTGATGCCTCGATTGCGCGGATCGAGGAAAAGCTGCTGACCCTCGGTGAGCGCGAAATTCCCTCGGAAAAGGTCGGCGAAATGGTCATGCGCGAGTTGAAGAAACTCGACAAGGTGGCCTACGTCCGCTTCGCTTCCGTTTATCGGAACTTCGAAGACGTCGATGAGTTTTCCGAACTCGTTCGCGAAGTGTCTCGTCCAGCGCAGCGGCGCAGTCGGTAAAACCTTACATGTTCAGCGCCGCCGATCACGGTTTCATGGCGCGTGCGCTGCGTCTCGCCGAGCTTGGCCTGTATTCGACAACACCGAATCCACGCGTCGGTTGTGTCATCGTCAATGGCAGTACGATTGTTGGCGAAGGCTGGCACCGGAAAGCCGGCGAAGCACATGCGGAAGTCCATGCCCTGCAAGCAGCGGGCGACGCCGCACGCAACGCTACCGCCTACGTTACCCTTGAACCCTGCAGTCACCACGGACGGACGCCACCCTGTGCCGAAGCACTGATTTTCGCCGGTGTGACGCGTGTTGTTGCAGCCATGCAGGATCCCAATCCGCAGGTGGCTGGACGCGGGCTGTCGATGCTTTCCGGGGCCGGTATTGTCGCCGAATGCGGTTTGCTGGAAGATGAAGCCCGTGAACTCAACATCGGGTTTGTCTCGCGCATGACGCGCGGTCGCCCTTGGCTGCGCATGAAAATGGCCGCCAGCCTTGACGGTAAAACGGCGCTTGAGAACGGCGTCAGCCAGTGGATCACCGGCGCTGAGGCAAGACAGGACGGACATCGCTGGCGCGCGCGTGCCTGCGCCATCCTGAGCGGTATCGGCACGGTGCGCGATGACGATCCGCTGCTCAATGTGCGCGGCGTGGAGACCGCGCGGCAGCCCTTGAAAGTGGTGGTCGATAGCGGTCTCGCATTACCGGTGGAGGCCAAGCTGTTCCATGGCGCTGGGGTATTGGTGGCAACCGCTTCCGAAGATGCCGAAAAGGTCGCAGCATTGCGCCAGCAGGGTGCTGAAATAGTATGTTTGCCGAATGCCGACGGCCGGGTGGATTTGACTGCGTTGCTACAAGAACTCGGCCGGCGTGGCATCAATGAGTTGCATGTCGAAGGCGGTTTCCGGCTGAACGGCGCTTTGCTGGCAGCCGGGTTGGTTGATGAACTGCTGCTGTACTTAGCGCCGTGTTTCATTGGTGACGTCGCGCGCGGGATGTTCGACTTGCCAGGCCTTGGGTCCCTGGCAGGCAAGCATCGCCTGAGCGTGCGCGACGTCAGAATGCTTGGCACAGACATCCGGGTGCTTGGACGTTTCGTGAGGTCCTGAATTACATGTCTGCACCTCGCGAGAACTCACTGAGTCCGCTGATCCTGCTGTGCCTGGCCGCGACGTGGTTGATCTGGGGATCCACGTATCTGGCCATCAAATGGGCGTTGGTCAGCTTTCCGCCGTTCGTTCAGATGGCGACGCGTTTCCTGTTTGCCGGTGTCATCCTGTTGGCCTGGATGCGTCTCGTACGTGGAGCGGCATGGCCTGATCGACGTCAGTGGCGGCATGCGCTCTGGGTTGGCGCGCTGTTGTTGGGTGGCGGCATGGGGTGTACAGCGTTTGCCGAACAAAGCGTGGAGTCCGGACTGGTCGTCGTGTTCATCGCCGTCACACCGATCATGATGGCCGCGCTCAACATGCTTTGGGGCGTCTACCCGTCTCGACTGGATGCGGTTGGTATCGTCGCTGGCTTGGTCGGCGTCATCATGCTGACCCGAGGCGCTGGTTTCAGCGCCAGTCCCACCGGTCTCGCGGCCATTGCCATTGCCTGCGTCACCTGGGCAGCCGGGAGTGTAATGAGCCAGCGCCGCTGGCCGTTGGCACCCGGTGCGATGGGGTTCGCCAGCGAAATGATTTGTGGTGGCCTCGTGCTCCTTGTGCTGGCAGGATTCAACGGCGAGTTCGGGCCGCTAGTCGCCAATTGGCCTTTTGAACCCAAAGCCATTCTGGCCTGGGCCTATCTCGTGGTGTTTGGATCACTCATTGCGTTCAACGCCTACATGATTCTGCTTGACCGCCTATCGGCCGGGCTGGCCGCCAGCAGTTCTTTCGTTAATCCGGTCATCGCGCTACTGCTCGGTGTCTGGTTGGATGGCGAGACGGTAACGGCTTACGAATGGATGGCCGCCACAGTGATCCTGCTGGGCGTGGTATTGCTTCTTTTCCGACGCGGGCGTTGATTTTCGAGGGTGCTTGTCCCGAGGTTGGCGTACCTATTGGCCTGCAGGCCGATGGTCGGCGAAGGTGTCCGTATTCATTGGCCTCCTGGCCGGAGCTCTTGCCTCTAACAAAAAAACTATTTGTACTCGCGCCACTCTGGCGGGGTGTCGTCGTGGTCGCCGTGCGGGTGGCGTTCCCAAGCGTGGGTGTAGGCCTCATTCTGCGATTTTTTGAGCGGGCGCTCCGGCGCACCGAGGTTATGCAGCTGGGTTTCCTCGACGTAGTAAATCAGCGCACGCATCATCTTGCTCATCAGCGTACTGTCGAGGTGGTAGCCCTTGTCCTCGAGCGTGCCCTCTATTTCCGCCAGGGAGTGTTCGTGCAGGTCATAGGCGACGCCGACCGCACGACGCTCAACGTGTGGCTCGACTTCCAGATGCTCGATCTTGCCCAGGAAGTCGGACGCCTCGGGCACCTGCCCGGGCGGGAATTTTGAAAACACAACATTCCGCTCCTTGCGGATCGGTGCCGGTTTGTGGGGCGTTGCGACCGGTCGTTTCATGTCCGTTCCCGGGCAGGGCTTACGGCTTGTTCTGCATGATCTGCAGACCCTTGAGCAGGTTGAGTGCCTGATTGAGCTGGTAGTCTTTCTTCGAAGCCAGTTCGCGGCTCGGCGGCTCCGCCGGGTCTTCAAGAGGCTCGTCCTTACCGTTGCCAGGCGTGGTTTTCGGCTTGGCAGGTGCCTTGGTTTGTGGCTTGACCGGCGGGGTGGCGATGTCCTTGTCCGTATTGTTTTCCAGATGCTTGTCAAGGTCAGCTTCGCGCAGGCGCATTGACGAGGTACCGTTGGCCGTTTCTTCGACCACGATGTCGGGAACGATGCCTTTGGCCTGGATCGAGCGACCGGACGGCGTGAAGTAGCGTGCCGTGGTCAGCTTGATGGCGGCGCCGCCGGGCAGCGGGAGCACGGTTTGTACCGAGCCTTTGCCAAAACTTGTCGTGCCCAGAATAACTGCACGTTTGTGATCCTGCAGCGCACCGGCAACAATTTCGGAGGCGGAGGCCGAGCCGCCGTTGATCAGCACGACCAGCGGAACTTTGAGCGCTTCGGCCGGCAAGGTCTTGATGTAGTCATCCTTGCTGCCGCGCATGTAGTCGTCTGGCGATGCATAGAACTGATGCTTGGCATCCGGGGTGCGGCCGTCGGTCGAGGTGATCAGCGTCTTGGCCGGCAGGAAAGCGGCCGATACGCCAACGGCGGTATTGAGCAGGCCTCCCGGATCGTTGCGCAGGTCGAGCACCAGGCCCTTGAGCGATCCTGGCTTATAGAGGTCGGTAAGATGCTTGACCACCGAAGCTCCGGTGTTTTCCTGGAAGGAAGTGATGCGCAGATAGCCGTAACCATCCTCAACAAGTTTGGACTTGACGCTCTGGACCTTGATCACTTCGCGCGTCAGCGTGATTTCGAGCGGTTTGGCTTCGCCTTTACGGATGATGGATAACTTGATCTGAGTTTTCGGCTTGCCGCGCATGCGCTTGACCGCATCGGAGAGCGTCAAGCCTTTGACCAGCGTGTCATCCAGCTTGAAGATCAGGTCGCCGGATTTGACGCCGCCGCGATCCGCCGGGGTGTCCTCGATCGGCGAGACAACCTTGATCAGGCCATCTTCCATGCCGACTTCGATACCCAGTCCGCCAAACTCGCCTTGCGTACCGACCTGTAAATCCTTGTATGAGTCAACGTCCAGGTAGGTGGAGTGCGGATCAAGATTGGAGAGCATGCCGCTGATGGCGTGGGTAATCAGTTTCTTGTCGTCGATCGGCTCGACATAACCTTGCTTGATGGCGTTGAACACCTCGGCAAAGGTTCGCAGTTCTTCGACGGGAATATTGGCGCGCACGTCCTTTTCTGCCATCGCCGAAAACTGCAGGCTGATCAACACGCCGCCGAGCACTCCGGCGCAAAGAAGCCCAGCCTGTTTCAACTTACCCATCGATATCACTCCAGTGCGTTGTCATCTCAGATTGACCCATTTCAACGGGTCGAGCGGTTGCCCCTGATGACGTAGTTCAAAGTATAAACCGGATTCCGGATTGCCACCGCTGTTCCCCACAGATGCTACCGTGTCGCCGCCATTTACGTTGTCGCCCACCTGTTTCAGCAGCGCATCGTTGTTGCCATAGATCGACAGGTAATTTCTACCGTGGTCGACGATCAGCAGATTGCCGAAACCCCGCATCCAGTCCGCAAAAACCACTCGACCGCCGGCAATTGTCTTGACCTCGCTACCTGCGCTGGCCCGGATGAACAGGCCTTTCCAGGTGCTACCTTCCTGTCGCGGCGTACCAAAACGGTTGCTGACCACACCTCGGACCGGCAAGCGCAAGCCGCCTTTCAAAAGAGCAAAGTTGCCGGCGGATCCCGGTTCCGGCACGCTCTCGTTGCTGATCTCGGGGGTCACCGGTTTGGCCGATGACGTTGTTGGTTCGTTGCTTTGCGATTCCTTCTTGCGTGCTACTGCGGCTGGCTTCGGTGCAGGAACAGGCTTTGTGGCAATCACTTTCGCCAATCGTTCGATCAGTTGCGAGAGTTGCTTCTCGTTACGCTGCAGGTTGCCGATTTCACGCCGCTGTTCCGAGATTTTCGCTGAGATGCTTTCCAGCACGCCTTTTCGCTGCTGGCGTTGGGCAACAAGTTTGCCGTGTTGTTCCTTTTGTTTGGCCTCGATGGCCGTCATTTCATCCGCGCGTTCTCGCGTATCTGCGGCGAGGGCCTGTTTGCGTTGCAAGGACGCATCAATTTCGGTCAGGAGATGGCTGCGCGCGCGGCCGATGATGGTCAGATAATGCAGATCGCGGGCCATCTGGCTTGGCTCTCCGCCGTTAAGCAAGAGGCGCAGCGAGTCGGGATTGGCCTGCAGGTACTGGCGGTAAACCAGTTTTTCGAGCTGGGTTTGCTGGCTGTTCAACCTGCTCTCCAGTTCTTTTGACTGGTTTCCCAGGTCCTTCAATGATCCCTGGAGTGCATTGCGCCGTGTAGTCAGGTTGAGCAGCTCGCGCTGGGTGACCGAGATTTCCTGCTCGATTTCCTTCAACTGGTCGGCGGCGCTGGCGCGCTTGCCTTCGGCCGAAACAACATCCTTGCGTAGCGCTTCGATCTGCCCGCGCAATTCCTTCAGGTCGCCTTTCTTCTCGACAACGTCCGCACTCGTCGGTAGCGTGCTGCGCTTTTCCTTGGCCAGCGCAGAATTGATAAGCACACTGAGTGGGAGACTCAGAAAGATCAGGACACAGGTTGCGTAGTTGAGGAGTCGCCTTCCCGAAGGCTGCGACGTGTTGCTCTGGGATGTTTTTATTTTTGCGGTACTGATGAGGTTCATTCCACTGCCTAGGGATTGCCTTGGGGACGCCCCCCGGATCGTTAATTATTCTATAATGATTCCTCGTACTTAACGAGTGTCAGTCATCGTGGCGATACAGAGTGGTCTCATCGACAAGCAGGAACACATCGAACAGGCAGCGCGCGCGCTGAAGTCGATATCGCATCCCCTGCGGCTCAAGATTCTTTGCGTCGTCGGCGATCAGGAGGCCTGCGTACAGGAAATCGTTGATGCTGTCGGTACCTCGCAAAGCAACATTTCCCAGCATCTGGCAATTTTGCGCGAGAAGGGTGTGCTGCTGACGCGCAAGGACGCCAACCGCGTCTACTACCGTGTAGGTGATGCTCGCACCTTGCAACTGATCGGCATGATGCGTGAGGTCTTCTGCAGTTAGGGATCGACTGGATTGTTCCTGTGCCGTGATCGGTTTGTCTCCCACATCCCGCTTTATTCTTTGATTACTTATTGCAGTTTCTGGAGCTTCGCTTGGAATTCATTCAACAAAACCTGATCCTGATTGCCGCTGCCGTTGTCAGCGGTGCCATGTTGCTCTTTACGACGATCCGTCGTCCCGGCGGTGCCAATGCCTTATCGCCGACTCAGGCCACACTGCTGATCAATCGTGAGGATGCGCAAGTCATTGATGTGCGCGAAGCCGACGAGTACGTTTCCGGGCATTTGCCTGAGTCCCGGAATTTCCCCGCTGGTAAGCTGGCGGAACGTGCCGGCGAACTCGACAAGTTCAAGGACACACCGCTGATTCTGGTTTGTCAATCCGGGGCGCGTTCATCCGGTGCCTGCAAGACACTGGGAAAACTGGGTTTCACCAAGCTCCATAACCTTGACGGCGGCATTAACGCTTGGCGTGCTGCCGGGCTGCCAGTCAAGAAGGGCTCCAAGAAATGAGCGCCACGCCGCGTGTGCTGATGTATTCGACGGCGGTTTGTCCCTTCTGCGTGCGGGCCGAGCAGTTGTTGCGCGCACGTGGTGTTACCGAGATCGAGAAAGTGCGTGTCGATCTTGATCCAGAGCGCCGGACCGAGATGATGGAAAAAACATCGCGCCGGACCGTTCCGCAAATCTTCATCGGCGAGACTTATGTCGGTGGATGTGACGACCTGATCGCCCTCGATCATGCCGGCAAGCTGCTTCCTCTACTGTCCGGCGAAACGCTCTGATAGTGCGCCTGACGACTATTTCAACACCTTACTAACCAAGAGAACAATCATGTCCGAACAAGAAGCCCCATCGTTTGCCATCGAAAAACTTTACGTCAAGGATCTCTCGCTTGAAGTTCCGAATGCCCCGGAAATCTTCCTGGAGCGCGAGACTCCCGAAGTCGGTATCCAGTTGCAAACCGCTGTCAAGAATCTTGGCGACGATGCCTATGAAGTGACTCTCACGGTCACGGTTACCGCTACGCTGGGTGAAAAGACCGTGTTCCTTGTCGAAGTCGGTCAGGCCGGCATATTCCGTGTCCGGAACGTGCCGGAAGAAAACATCGCCCCGCTGCTTTCGATTGCCTGCCCGAACATCCTCTTCCCATACGCCCGTGAAGTTGTTTCCGACCACGCTATTCGTGCCGGCTTTGCTCCGGTTGTTCTGCAGCCGGTCAATTTCGAAGCCCTGTACGCCGCGCGTGCCGAGCAAGAGCAGGCGGAAGCTGCGGAAACGCCGACGATTCAGTAACTGGAGCGCCGATATGAAGCGACTGCTGCCCTTTTTTCTTATCGCTGCGGGCTTTCACCTGCCAGCGAATGCCATCGAGTATCGCACGGTGGATTCTGCGACGGTGCTTTACGACGCGCCTTCGCAGAAGGGCAGCAAGCTCTTCGTGATCAGGCGTGATACGCCGGTTGAAGTCGTTGTCAGCCTTGAAGGCTGGGCCAAAGTACGTGATGCCGATGGAACGCTGGCCTGGGTTGAGAAAAAATTTCTTGTAGAAAAGCGCTCGGTCATAGTGACCGCCGAGCGAGCCGAAGTCCGGCAAAAAGCAGAAGAAGGCGCTCCGCTGATTTTCGAGGCCGAGAAGAACGTGGCGCTCGACTATCTCGAAACAGTTCCTGGTGGCTGGATCAAGGTTCATCATCGTGATGGTCAAACAGGCTACGTGCGCGCCAATCAAATCTGGGGCCTCTGAGTTTTGAATCTCGCGGTTATTGCGGCGGGTGCCTGGGGCACTGCGCTTGCCATCACCTTCAGTGCCAGACATCAGGTGACCTTGTGGACACGTGAAGAAGACGTCACGCAGGAAATGCTGGCAAGGCGCGAGAACGTACGCTTTCTTCCTGGCTTTCCTCTTCCTGACTCCTTGCGTATCGGCACTCGACTTGAAGCCGCAGTTGCCGATGCCGATCTGCTTATTCTGGCCACGCCGCTGATCGGATTTCGTTCGACCTTGCGTGCCTTGCGCGAGAGTGGGCCGGTCAAGCCAATCATCTGGGTTTGCAAGGGATTGGAAGCCGGAACGGCAATGCTCCCACACCAGGTCGTTGCCGAGGAACTTGGCGAGGATGCACTGTGCGGGGCGCTGACCGGCCCAAGCTTTGCCGAGGAAGTTGCCAAGGGCTTACCGCTGGCCATTACGCTGGCCTCCCGGAGCGCCGATTTTGCCCGCGACATGGCTCTGGAATTGCATAGCGCGCGATTTCGCATCTATGCCAATGATGACCTGCCGGGTGCCGAAGTCGGTGGTGCCGTCAAGAACATCATGGCCATTGCCACCGGTATTTGCGACGGACTAGGGTTTGGCTACAACGCTCGCGCCGCTTTGATGACACGCGGTCTGGCTGAAATCGCCCGGCTTGGCGTGGCGCTTGGCGGGCAACCG
>JAIFNM010000154.1 GCA_020047725.1 Betaproteobacteria bacterium | reverse complement strand
CGTCCATCAGCATGACTTTGGGATTGGTAGAGAAGGCGCGTGCCAGCCCGACGCGCTGCTTCATGCCGCCGGACAACTGGTGCGGGTAGTATTTTTCGAAGCCTTTCAGACCGACCAGATCAAGGTAACGGGCGACCGTCTCGGCGTGCTCTTCCTTGGGGACGCGCGCCATTTCAAGCCCAAGCCGAACGTTTCCCTCGACAGTTTTCCACGGGAACAGCATGTAGGACTGGAAGACCAGTCCGCGATCGGGCCCCGGCCCGTCGATCTCCTTGCCGTCGAGCGTGATGCGACCGGTGGTCGGTTTTTCCAGGCCGGCGATGATGCGCAGCAGCGTGGTCTTCCCGCTTTGCCCTGGTCCCAGTACGACGAGCAGTTCTTCGTCATATACCTCCAGCGAAACATCTTTCAGCACAGGAACCCGCTGGGTTCCTTTCTGAATGAACTCCATCGAGATATTCTCGGCAGAGATTTTTACGTGCTTGCCCATTGATTCGACTCCGCTCCAGATCGCTTAAAGGCCCTTGATCTCACGCCGCCAAGGGCAGAGCATCATGTCGATTTTTTCCATGCTCGCGGTGAGTACCCACGCCACCATGGCGATCATGACCATGCCTCCGAGAACACTCTGAGGATCAGAGTTCTCCATACCGAGGATGATCAGATAACCAAGGCCGGAACTCGAACTCACCAGTTCTGCCGCCAGCACACCCATCCAGGCACCTGTGATCGAAAGCTGCAGGCCCGCCGAAATAGCTGGCATGGTCGCCGGCAGGACAACCTGCCGGATTTCGTCCCAACGATTACCGCCCATCACGCGCACCACGTCGTAGAGCTCAGGCTCAATCATGCGCACGCCACTGCAGGCGTTGAGAACCGAGGGAATGAAGGAGGCGAGGAAGATGATGAAGATCTTTGGCTCCTCGCCGATGCCGAACCACAGGATCGACAGGGAGATCCAGGCCAGCGGAGGCATCGGGCGGAAGACGTCGACCAGTGGCCGCAGGATAGCGCTTGCCGTTTCGGAAATGCCCAGCAGCAAACCCAAGGGAATACCGAAACAGACAGCCAGCGTAAAACCAATCAGTACCCGGCGCAGGCTATCCCAGGTGTGGCCGAACAGCGTGGATCCGCCAAGGTTACTGAACATCATGTCATAGAGGCCAGTCAGCGTGTCCCACGGCGTTGCCAGCGCAGCGCTGGTTCCCTTGGGGCCGGTGGCAGCGAAATAATGCCAGGCAGAGAAAAATATGATCAGCGAAACGACATTCAAAAATCGTTCGTCGCGGATGACTGATTTGAATGTGATATTCCGTTTGGCTTTGGTGCGAACAACGACTTCGTTGCTGACCGTTTGGCTACTTTGGCCCGCTTGGTTCATGTCGCTCATTTATTTTTCTCCTATCTGCGGATGCCGGCCAGCAGCTTGGCTTCGATGCGGTAAATTATTTGCGAGATGATCACGCCGGTGATGCCCAGACTGATCATGCCGAGCACGACGATATCGGTGCGTCCAAGACTGCGGCCAGCCGTGATCAGGTAACCCAGGCCCTGATCCGACGCCAGCAACTCGGCAGCGACCAGTGTCGTCCAGCAGTTGCCCAGGGCGATCTGCAACGCGCCGAAAACCATCGGCAGTGCCGACGGGATGCAGATGCTCGTAAAGATCTTCCAGTCGCTGGCACCGAAGGTGCGCGCCATCTGTATATGCACTGGGTTGGTCATGCGTACGCCCATGTAGGCGTTGATGATGCACGGCGTCATCCCACCGAGCAGGATGATGAACACCTTCCCTTCCATCCCGATACCGAACCAGAAAATGGTCAGCGGAATCCAGGCCACCGGAGGGATCGGGCGCCACATTTCGAAGATTGGGCGGAACAGGCCGCGTACGACGCCGAACCAGCCCATCAACAGCCCGAGCGGGAGGCCGATGAGCAGGGAGAGGACAAAGGCGGTGACCGATTCCTGCAGGCTGACCCAGGCGTGGGTCATCAGCGTTGCACCGTCAGGATTCACGTCGCTCAGCTTTTCGATCCCCAGCAACAAAACGTCATAGGGGCGGGCCAGCAGCACGCCGGGGATGCGCCAGTCACTCACACCCGGTGGCGAAACGCAGAACTGCCAGAGCAGAACAACGGTCGTCAGGCTGATCCAGGGCAGGATTCTCAGCTTTAGCGACTTCTTGGCTTTTACGGTTTGATACGCCATCAGAAAAATCTCCTGAAAATCTCTAGAAATCTCAATTAACTGCGCTTTACCACCAGCGGATCAGTTCGGTGACCTGACGCCGGATTTCGACGAACTTAGGATCCAGGAAGTCGCGTGGACGCGGCAGATCGACAATCACCTCGGCGCGTACCTTGGTCGGCTTGGGGGTCAGTACCAGAATCCGGTCGGCGACGTACACCGCTTCTTCGATGTTGTGGGTAATGAACAGCACTGTGCTGTTAAGCGTTTGCCACAGCTTGACCAGTTCATCCTCGAGGTAGAAGCGCAGCTTGACGTCGAGCTGACCATAAGGCTCGTCCATCAGCAACAGGTCCGGATTGACAGCAAAGGCGCGCGCTACCGCAATGCGCTGCATCATGCTGGCGGAAACCTGGTTCGGGTACAGGTCTGCGGTGTCCTTCAAACCAACGAGGTTCAAGATGGTATCAAGGCGCTCCTTGCGCTCCTTTTCCGGTACGCCCTTGACCTCCATGCCATAGACCACGTTTTCGGCAACAGTCCGCCATGGCAAGGCGGTCGGTTCCTGGAACACGAAAGCCAGATTGTGCTTGACCGGATCGGCTGGAGCGCCATCGATGAAAATGTCACCTTCAGTCGTATCGGTCAACTTGGACATGCAATTGAGAAAAGTGGTTTTTCCGCATCCGGTTGGTCCGACGATGGCGACCATCTCACCCTTCTGTATATTGAAGTTGATGTGATCAAGCACCAGCAAGTCGCCAAATTTTTTGGTCAGGTTCTTGACCTCGATTTTTGCTTTGGGCTGTTCGGATGGTGACACTTTGCTACCTCGATTAGTAGTGAACTTAGGATAATGTCCTGCTTAGACTCGCGCGGCCAATGTCATCAGAATGCTTGAAGCCTTGTAGGAAGCGTTTGAAAAACTATTGCCGAGAGACGTCTCAAAGCAGATACTTGCCATCGTAAACGTTTTATCGCCTTGTGATATATCGCGGGGCGACATTATCATTGACATTTTGACTTGTCAACAAGTAAGCTCAGACCGACTATAGAGCCTTGAATCGGTTTTTTTGCGTTTATGGTGTCGAGTCTGTCTTTCTATCACTTCGACCTCGGCGCATCAGGAACCACGCCTGATATGCGCATGAATTCTTGGAGCATCTGAGTTGGCATTGACTGAAAATGAACGGCGCATCCTGAGCCAACTGGCGCTTGCATCCCCCCTTTCAAAGCGGGACATTACGGGACGTGGTGGCATGGGCTGGGCGACGGCGGTCAAGCTCATCACACGCCTGGAGGAACAGGGCTATGTCGTTCCTTATGGCAATGAACGTCAGAATCAGGCCGGTAAATCCGCCACGGTCTACGCTCTTTCACCCACCAAGCCAGCGGCGCTTGGCATCGACATTGAATACGTGCGTGCGCGTTTGAACGTACGTAATCTATCAAATGAATGCCTTTTCGAATCTGAACGTGCCACACCGCAATTTGCCACGCCGGATGATCTGATCGAGTTTCTCGATCAACTTTTGTGCGACGCGGTGGCCCGAGTTGCACGTCAGGGACTTACTCTGGAGGGGGCCGGGATTGGCGTACCCAGCCATTTGTTTGGACGCGAAGGTGTCCCTTACATAAGAATCGCCGAGACGCTGGCCTTGCGTTCCGGCTTTCCGGTGACTGTCGATAACAATATCCGTTGTTTCGCTGCCTGTATTGCCAGCCAAGAAAAAATGCCAGTTTCAATGCTCGTCGTCACCATCCGTTCCGGCATCGGGGTCGGCATTGTGATCGATGGCAAGATCTATCAAGGGGAGCGAGGATGCTCAGGCGAAATTGGCCATTTCCCAGCAGTTCAGAACGGAGCGCGTTGTCGTTGCGGCAAAACAGGATGTCTTGAAACTGTGGTAAACCGTGATTCCTTGGCAAACGATCTTGAAGCAGCGAGGAACGGCAACAAAGAGGCATGGCAGCGTGTTTCGGATGCTGCACGAATGCTTGGTAAAGCAATTGCGTCCATGATGCTTGTACTGGATATTCGGCGCGTTGCCGTTTACGCCGAACTGGGTGAACTTGGCAAGATGTTGCTTGACCCAATACAGCAGGCGGCAGAAGAAGCCGTCAATCCGGGGTTTGATTTCGATATCCGTTACGAGGCACTGGATGCAGAAGTCTATGTGTTGGGCGCTGCTCAACTGGTGCTGGACGCGTTCCTGTGGCGCTGAACCGTTGAATGAAAATTTCTTCGCCAGCCTTTACCTCCGTACACGCTTCTATTGAGCGTTATTTGCGACCAATTTCCATAGCTCGCTTCCCGCCATGTAGCCTTTTGCAGGCTGGGGCGAAACTCGTACTCAGCAATTTATCATGGTCACCCATGATTTATTTGCTGACAAGACCGAATCGCAGCAAGGTACTCAGGTGCCGAGAAAACACCAGCTAGTCGCCACTACCGATTCTGGGATGCTCTAATATTCATCATAAAAACAATAGGTTACGAACCGTCGGCCGACCGAAATTACTTCCACCCAGCGCCCAGTTTCATCGTCTCTGGCGTGCCAAATATTAAAAGCCGTTGATTTCACGAAGAAGTCAGCGGCTTTTGCATCTCCCCCGACAAGATGAAACTGGGCATTGTTCGGCTATCTGTTTCTCCGCCACGCTGGCTTCCGAGTCCATGCCATTCGCCGCTTGCGCTTTAAGGGGGAGATCTCAACAAAAAAGTCCCGCCGGTGAAGAGATCACAGGCGGGCAAGACACTCACCGCTGAGTGTTAAAACTGCTAGTACACGCTCTTCCACTCGCCAATATTCTTGGCATCGAACTTGAAGGGATCACCCAGCATCACCTGCGTTCCTTCACCATCGGCTATGACTTTCTTTTCGCCCAATTTCCCGGCCACAAACTTGTCGCCTACTTTGCCGGTAATCTTGCCCTTTACCAGCCCATCTGCTGCGTAACCGGCCAGGTAACCAACATCGAGCGGGTTCCACAAATACATCCACTGGCAAACGCCGCTCTCGATGTATTCGGCCATCTCAGATGGCAGACCAAGACCAGTCAGTTGCACCTTGCCCTTGAGCCCCTTGTCGGTCAGCACCTTGCCCGCGGCTGCGACACCAACGGTGGTTGGAGCGCAACGGTGGTTGGAGCGATGACGCCCTTCAAGTTCGGGTAGGTCTTGAGCAGACCTTCCATTTCGGCAACGCTCTTGTCACGCAGATCATCTCCGTAGGCGACTTTCACGAGCTTGATGTTCTTCATCTTCGGGTTTTCCGCCAGTTCCTTTTTCATCCACTCGATCCAGAGATTCTGGTTGGTGGCTTGAGAGGTGGCGCTCAGCACAGCAATTTCACCCGAGCCGCCGATCATTTCAGCGATTGCCTGCACCTGCACACGGCCGATCCGTTCCGGATCCGCCTGGTTGATATGGACCATGCGGCTCGCCGGATTGACTCCCGAATCGAGCGACAATACCTTGATACCGGCTTTCATCGCCTTTTTCAGGGCCGGTTCAAGGGCATCGGGATCGTTGCCTACCATGGCGATGACGGCGACTTTTTGGGCAATTAATTCCCCGATCATCTGAATTTGCGCTTCTGCCGTTGGTTGATCGGGCGCTTTCAGGATCGCCTCGGCACCAACTTCATCTGCAGCCTTCTTGAATCCAGCCATTTCCTTCTCGCCGTAAGGATTGCCGGTATTCTTGAAGATGATTGCGTACTTGGCTTTGCCGCTCGGAGCTGTCGTCGCGGCATGAGCCACGGTCAATCCGCCAATCGCCAGCGCGATGGCAACAGCTGTCAGTATTTTCTTCATTGTTCGCCTCCAAAAAAGTGAAAAGTTATGCAACCTGGTCAATCGTTCAACGGGTAAGTTGCGTCTTCGAC
Source organism: Betaproteobacteria bacterium (assembly GCA_020047725.1). Classification (GTDB taxonomy): domain Bacteria; phylum Pseudomonadota; class Gammaproteobacteria; order Burkholderiales; family Rhodocyclaceae; genus Propionivibrio. The sequence continues at coordinate 11,985 of JAIFNM010000154.1, read as the reverse complement.
TTCAAACGCAGCGGTTCGGCGCTGCCCCGGTCGTGCCTTTGCTCGGTGAAACAGGGTCGGTGATCGTTCAGCGCGCGCGCGGCGACCATTTGAAATTTGGAACCAATACCGCCGCCACCAGCAGAGAGCCAATGACGATGAGCAGTATCTGCGCCGGGATATTGATCAGGCCCAATCCATATCGCAGATAGCCGATCAGGAATACGGCGATTACCGCGCCGATCATCCGGCCTTTGCCACCGGACGTGCTGACACCGCCGAGCACGACCATCGTGATTACTTCCAACTCGTAGCCGGTCGCCACGTTCGGGCGCGTACTGCCCATGCGCGATGTTAGAAAAAGCGCGGTAACGCCGGACATCAATCCTGCCACCGTGAATATCAGGATCCGGATGCCGTCCACGTTGATGCCGGAGAAGCGGGCAGCAGTAACGTTATTGCCCATCGAATAGACACGGCGACCGAAGGCCGTCTTGTGTAGTGCCCATGAGAAGAACAACACGGCGAGAACGAACATGATCAACATGAACGGCACCTCGCCGATATAGCCCCAGCCAAGGAACTTGAACCACGCCGGGAACTTGCCGGCCGACTGATCCTCGAGAATGATGTAGGCGATGCCGCGAAAAATGATCATCGTTGCCAGCGTCACGATGACCGACGACAGTTCCTTGAAACGCACGATCAACCAGCCATTGACGAACCCGCAGGCGGTCCCGACCAACAGGCAGATGACCATTGCCGCCGCCATCGGCACACCCGCCTGAAACGAGACGGCCATGACCACCGAGGCCAGTGCCACGATCGATGCGACCGAGATGTCGATATCGCCAAGAATGATGATGAAGACCATCGGCAACACGATGAACGCCTTGTCCAGGAATGACATGGTGGCGTCGCGCAGGCCTTCCGCATCAAGGTAATACGGCGAGAGGTTCATGTTGATCACGTTGACCGCCACGAAAATCAGCACCAGCATCCATTCCCATTGCAGAAAGAAACGCTTCAGCGAAAACGGCTGTTGTAATTCCATTTCAGATATTCCTCTTCTGCATGGTCCGGCGCACTGCACGGCGCTTGACGAGGGCGTTGATTATCACAGCGATGAGGATGATCAAGCCCTGGATGAAGGTCTGCCAGAACGGCGAAACATTCACCAGCGGCATGGCGTTATTGAGTATCCCCAGTAGCAGTGTTCCCATGAGGATTCCCGAGATCTTGCCGGAACCGCCGGCGATGCTGACGCCACCGAGAACGCAGGCCGCAATGACGGAAAGCTCAAAGCCCATGGCCGTATCGCCCTGTGCCGAAGCAAACTTGGAGACCCAGAGCACGCCCGCGAGCCCGGACAGTCCGCCCATCAGCGTATAGACCCAGTACAGCGTGCGCTCGATGTTGATGCCACTGACGCGTGCTGATTCCGGATTGCTGCCGACAGCGTAGATCTGCCGCCCCATTCGGTTCCAGGTGAGGAACCACCAAGCCAGCAGGTAAATGATGAGCGCGATCCAGATCAGTGCGTTGATTCCAAGAAAGGAACTCAGGGCGATTCCCTTGAAACTGGCCGGCATCTGGTTGGCGCTGATCCACTTGCCATCGCTGACGAGGAAGGTGATCCCGCGGAAGATGTTCATCAGTCCGAGCGAGGCGATAATGGGCAGTACTTTGCCTCTCGCTACGAGCACTCCAACGATGGAGCCGCAGGCGAGGCCAATGCCGATGCCGAGCGTAATCGCTACCAGCGGATGGGTATCTCTCCACATGGCCACGGTCGACGCTGCGACCATCCCGGACAGCGCCAGCGTAGCGCCAATTGACAGGTCGATGCCGCGGGTGATGATCACCAGCATCATGCCGACCGAGAGAATCGAGAGAATGGCCGTGTTTTTGGCCATGTCGGCGAGATTCTCGAGTGACAGGAAACTCGGGTTCAGAATCTGCACCAGAACGGAAAGCGCGATGATGAACCCGAGCAGACCGGCATCACGAAATGAACGGGTGGTATCAGCCACGAAGGGGCTCCTGTGCGTGGTAGTTGGCAGCCATCGCGGCTTCGAGGATTTTTTCCTGCGTCGCCTCGTCGCGATCAAGGATGGCTGAGATACGGCCCTCGCGCATGACGGCAATGCGGTCGCTCATGCCAAGCACTTCCGGCATCTCCGACGAAACCATGATGATGCCAAAGCCTTGGCTGGCGAGTTCCCCCATGATTTCGTGAATCGCCGCCTTGGCACCGACGTCGACCCCCTTGGTCGGCTCGTCGATGATGATGACTTTCGGTTTGGTACCGAGTAGTTTGGCGACAATCACCTTCTGCTGGTTGCCACCGGAAAGCGTTCCCGCTTCGGTCTCGATGCCACCGGCTTTGACCTTCACGAAATCGGCCAGGTCGCGTACGACACTGCCTTCCTTCTTTTCGTCCAGCCACCAGGTGCCGGCAAATTCGTCGATCATCGGCAGGCTGATGTTCTTGCCGATTCCCCAGGAAAGAACCAAACCCTGTTTCTGGCGGTCCTCCGGCAAATAGCCGATGCCCAAAGCGATGGCATCGCTCGGACGGTTGATCCGGACTGGCTGCCCTTTCAGGTAGATGGTGCCTGCATCGGCGGGGAGAATGCCGAAAATCGACTGGCAGACCTCGCTGCGCCCGGCACCGACCAGACCGGTGAGTCCGAGAATCTCCCCCTGATGAAGCGTTAGATTGATTCCAGAAAACAGGCCGACTTTGCCGAGATTCTCGACTCGCAACAACTCGGCGCCAATCTCGGCCCGCTTCTCGGGGAAGAGCTGGGTAATTTCCCTGCCGACCATGGCCATGATGAGATCATCGTTGGTAATTTTGTCGACGTCCCAGCTGCCGATGTACTGCGAGTCGCGAAACACTGTGACGCGACTGGCCAAGCGGTACATATCTTCGAAGCGGTGCGAGATAAAGATGACCGAAACGCCACTGTCCCGTAACTTCAGGGTGATGCGATAGAGCTCTTCGCTCTCACGTTTGGTCAGCGCCGCGGTTGGCTCGTCCATGATGACGATCCGCGCCTTGGTCGACAGCGCCTTGGCGATCTCGACAATCTGCTGTTGGGCAACAGATAGCGCACCCATTTCTGTACGGGGGTCGATATCGCTGCCGAGTTCGGCAAGCAGCTTGCGAGCCTCCTCGTGCATTGACTTCCACTGGATGGCACGGGTCAATGGCGAGACCGTTTCGTGGCCGATGAAGATGTTCTCGGTCACGCTCAGGTCGGGGTAGCAGGTGACGTGCTGGTAAATCGCCGCGATGCCCCGGTGCTGGCTGTCCTTCGGATTGTGAATACTGACTGGCTCTCCATTAAGCAGGATCTCGCCTTCGTCGGGTTGATGTACGCCGGTGATGATCTTGATGAAGGTCGACTTGCCAGCACCGTTCTCGCCCATCAATGCATGGATTTCGCCCGGCCGGAGTTGGAAATGAACATCCTGCAACGCCCGCACCCCAGGGAAGCGCTTGTGGATTCCCTTGAGTTCGAGAACGAACTTGGGGCCTTCTGCTGATTGCATAGAGTTGCCGGAAGGCTCAGACACGCTGGTACCCGATGTTCAGCAATATGGCGAGCTTGGAAATGCTGTCGGCCAGATGGCCGATACCGATAGCCGTGTGATGGGCCGGACCTGCCTTCGACCAGTTGTCGATGAAATCGCGCGCAGAACAATTGAAGCGATAGCGGCTGTTGGTATTGCCGATCTGCAGCGTCGGCCCCGGCACGCACTCACCTTCGGCGCAGAGCAGCGATACTTGCCCATGACGACCTTCAACCACGGACAACAGTGTTACCGGCCCGTGCTTGACGCTCATCTGGATCGATAAGCCTTTGCCGGGTTTGCCGTGGTAGACCGGTAGCGGCACAAGGCCAACCTGCCCCTCGGCGATACCGGCATGCGCCGGTCCGTCATGGCCCCACAAAACAACATCATCAATGAAATCGGCGGCATAGAACTCGGAGAAAGAGCCTCCCGCACCAAACAGATCCATGATCTTCATGGCGATCACATTCTTGACCTCGCACTCGCCGGCTACGGGCACATGATGAGCGGTCAGCAGGGTGTTGCCCGGAATCACCGAAGTGACAATGTTCTCGGATTCGTTACCGGCCGTGCCCTCGTAATAGTAGGCCATACCGTCGAGGCGGTTGTTCGCTACCAATTGGTCGAGCGCACAACTCGTCTTGGCTGCGCGATCAAGCTCGTATTCGTCGCAATCCGGAGAAACGGCGAACTCTTCCGAAAACACGACGCGCTTGGCCTGAGCGGCAGACTCTTCGACCTGCTCATGCAGCAGCCGTAACTGGTCAATCTCGAGCAGTTCAAAGTGGCAGCCGAAGACAGAAGCCAGATTGGTTACGTCGGAATACACGTCGAGCATGCCGCAGTAGTAATGGCCAAGAATGCCAAAACGGGAATCGCGGATCTGCGCCCGGACCTTGACGGCGGCAAGCCAGGATGCGATCTGCTTCCAGGCGTATTCTTCTTTCAGGTAGCCGGTGATCAGGTGGAACTCGATGCCAGCCCGGTTGAACACCGAGGCGATCTCGGGCGCCGAACATGCCTGACAATGTGCCAGCCACTCGCCCGTCATCTTGCCGCGGTCGCCCAGGGCATTGAAGCTCTCGTAGTCGATTGCAGCCACCGGCTGCAGGTTGAGCACCAGCACCGGGACGCCAAGCTTTTGCGCTACCGGCAGGACCGTATGACTCAGGGCGTAGGTTGAGATGAAGAGGAAAATGACCTCGACGTTCTGTTCCCGCAACCAGTCTCCGGCTGCGCGAGCCTTGTCCGGATTATCGACGAGGCCGGCGTCGCAAACGTCGACGCCCTGTGCTTCGAGTCCCGAAGCAATTTCCTTCTGGTAGCCTTCCAATCGGTTCTTCAAACCGGCAAACTGAGCCCAGTAGGTATCCAGTCCGATTCCGAACAAACCTACGCGAATTGATTTAGTGGATGTATTCATGGTGGATTCAGTGTCCCAACATTTTGCAATACAGTGAATGGACTAAACCGATCAGGTTGATGGACAAAAATTATTGGGAGCAATATCAAGATGGCCGACGCTGATTTTTCCCTTTATCTGACGCACAGTTCAGAAGACGAGAGCTGGCAGATGGTCTGTACTGACGCGGGAAGAAACGTGATTCCACCAGGCAGTCCTTATCCGCCGCACGCGGAAAAGCACCCGGAAAACTTCCAGACCGTTTGCGTCGGGCGGCGAATCAATGAGTACCAGATGGTCTATATTCCGGCTGGCCGTGGTTCTCTTGAAATGGATGGGCAGGGATACAAGATCGAGGCAGGCAGCCTGTTTCTCCTGTTTCCTGAGGTTCGCCATGCCTATCAGCCAGACCCAGAAACTGGGTGGACTGAATTCTGGGTCGGGTTTCGGGGGCCGCAAGTTGACGCTTTTCTCGCTAACGGCATCATCAGTCCAAACAAACCGCTCTATCAACCAGGGCATCAAAGCAAGCTGATCAGCGGATTTCTCACAATTTTCGAGCAAGTAAAGCTGCAATCGCCGCTCTACCAGTTTCGAGCTTGTGCTGAAGTTGTGCGCCTGCTTGCAGAAACGCTGAGCCTGGAGCGCCTATCAGCTCAGCCAACGAGATCGCAGAAGATCGTCGAACAGGCCAAGGTGTTTATCGAGGAGAACATTAGCACGGCTTTTGACCTGGAACGCCTTGCCGCCGAAGCACGACTTTCGGTACCAAGCCTTAACGAGGTGTTCAAATCCTACACTGGGATGACGCCTTATCAGTACTGTATCCACACCAAGATCAACCGGGCCAAGGAAATCCTCGCGAGCGGTGAAACCTCGGTAAAAAGCATTTCCTTGCAACTTGGCTTCGACGATCCCTACTACTTCTCGCGTCTATTCAAGAAGAAAACGGGTGTCAGTCCGTCGCAATGGATAGGTGACGGCGGGCAGGTATAGGGCAAATCTGCTAGATACTTGTAATCAAGGATCGAGCTGGCTCTTGGCAATCGTCTTGTCTAATCCTGCTCAAAAAAACCGCTCACGGATCGTCAGCCGACGGAGATAACTTCCATCCAGTACCCAGTTTCATTGTCTCTTGCGCGCCAAATATCAATAGCCTTTGATTTCGCGAAGAAGTCAGCGGCTTATGCATCTCGCCCAATACGATGTAACCAGGCGCTGTACGGCTACAGGCGGTAAACCGCGCTACTCAGCCTCTCGCGATCCTCGGTGTGCTTCCCGGCGTAGCCGACGAGCGCTTAACCGTCCTCGTTATCCGCCGTCTTTAAAACGGTCATCGATTGGCCAAGTCCCGACTGAGTTTACACGTCAGCGGAATCGGTAACTAGCCGATGGCAATACCTTCCCTGGCTAGGCAGACCAGCACCTGTCGTTTGCGAGTGCCACTGTAGGGCTTTCTTCCATGCATGACGCGGTGATTATCGACTATCGCAACATCTCCATCTTGCCATTCCACCAAGAAGGTAAATTTGTCGGCCAGGCTGACCATCGCTTCCAAGGCGGGAACAGGGATTGACGCGCCGTTGCCAAATGTCAGGATCTCGTCGGGGCTGTCGCCAGTTCGCTTCCAGCCGCGGTAGGCAGCGATTACCTGATTGAAGAAAGATTCGCTCCCATCCGGAAGTCTGCGAACGGCGGGCAAGGTTGGTGTTGTTGCTATTAGTGACAGGTCATTTTGCCATCGCCAGCTGTATCCGAGAGTGGACAGCCGGGCTTCCGCTTCTGCAACAGATTCGACGCTTAATGTGCTGCGCCAGCTTCTCCCCTGCCCCGAATTGGCATCTGCAAGATAGGGCATGCGTGTCGTGTACTTGAGTCCAAGCCTTGCGAACTGTTCAGCCCATTCGGGGTATTCCGATTTGAACGTGTGATAGAGCTGATCGGACCGACAAAGGGGAGTGGCACCGCCATGTTCAGCCGCACTCAAACAACAGAAGAAGATTTTCTCCGGGGCAACCGGCGTTTGTGCCAACTCGTGGTGCAGGAAGATCTCAACGTCCGGCGGTGCCTCGTTTGCCGAAAAAACCCTGGGGGTGAAGTTGATTCGGACGGCGTTCGACAATGACTCCTGATAGCTGAAGTCTCCATATCCAAATGCTGCCGAAAAAAGATCGAAGTCTTCGGCACAGCTGATCGGAAAACCGCGAAACAGAACGGTGCCACAGGACGTCAGATGCGATTTCACAGTCGGAATTTGTGATCGCAACCACGCCAGCATGCCATCACGGTCGCGGACGCCTTCATCATTTGTGACCAGATGCGGGAAAATCAGGTTAGTGGAAGATCGGTTGGAAGTTATTGAATTCCGATTCACAGAAGCCTCCGGGATCATTGGACCTGCGGTTGATATTCAGCGCTGAGATTGCACCCATGCCGACGTTTTGCCGAGAGCGGGCATGCACTATCTTGCCCGAAAGAGGTCGCATGGTGTAAAACTCAACAACTTACCGTGCGACCGACCTACGCCATTGTTCCTGAATTTTCGTCTTCTTTCTGCCATCCGGCTGGGAAACAAGTACTCTTCGTAGCGCCCTTTACTACAAAATAAAGTGAAAGCCATTGTCTATGTAAAATGCGCAAAATCGTGAGCAAATTGTCGTCGCAAAAGCCGTGGTGTGAGGCGGCTTGATAGCAAAGATTCTTCGAATTGATTCCGTGCAGTATCGTGAGTAGAGTGGCCTGTTAGCAAGCCCCTCCATAATGAAGATTGGATTTATCCTGTGAAAAGCTTCCACCTCTATCTTGACAGTGCAGATATCGGCGAATTGAGTAGATGCATGCCTCATCCCGTAGTTTATGGGGTAACCACCAATCCAACGATCCTGAAGCGCGACGGTATCACCCGCGCGACCTTGCCTGGATTCTTCGAAAAAGTCCTCAAGCTTGGGGCCCGGCAGGTTCAGGCTCAGGTACAAGCGGCAACAACGGACGCCATGCTGAAAGACGCGAAAACCCTTCTCGCTGGATTTGATCCTGGACAGGTGGTCATCAAGATTCCAGCGACGCGTGACGGCTTGCGAGCCGGGGCAGAGCTCATTTCTCAAGGCGTGCCGGTAACGTTTACTGCCGTTTATGCGCTTGAACAGGCGCATTTTTCCGCCCAGCTTGGAGCCGCCTATGCGGCACCGTATTTGGGAAAACTCGACGATGTCGGTTTTGATGGACTGGGCATCATCTCAAAAATGCAGGGAATCATTGACCGCAGTGGAGCCGACACCCGCTTGCTTGTGGCCAGCATTCGTTCACGCGAAGCCTATCTTGCGATATTGAAAATCGGCGTCGGCGCTATCACGATTCCGACACGCCTATTTGCCGAACTTCTCGACCACCCCGCCACCATTGAAGCCGAACGCCTTTTTCTGGCCGACGCAGAGATTTGAATTACCAAGGACCAGAGTTTTACATGAAGATCCTCATTACAGGAGCCTCGGGGCTCCTCGGCCGTTCTCTAATGGTTTCTCTGGCGCCCCTTGCCAATTCGCCAGGCAATCTAATCGGCACAGCACATACGCGAATCACCCCTGCCCTGCAGAAGCTTGATTTGACTGACGAACCGGCGGTTCGCCGGGCGTTGGGCAAGTGGTCACCCGACCTGATCGTCCATGCGGCGGCTGAGCGAAGACCCGATATCGTTGACGGCGATCCCGCTGCTGCAGAACGACTGAACGTTGGCGCCACCGCGTTATTGGCCGAACTGGCCGCCGCAAACGGAGCACGTTTCATCTACCTATCGACCGATTACGTATTCGACGGCAAGACACCTCCTTATACAGTGGACGCCACGCCGGCACCGCTAAACGCCTACGGAAGGATGAAGCTGGCCGGAGAAGACGTCGTACGCGCCGCCTATTCAGCGAATGGTGATGGTGCCTTCGCCATTCTGCGAATCCCGATTCTTTATGGACGGGTGGAAAGCCTGGCTGAGTCACCGGTCACTGAATTGGCGGCCAAGCTACTGGAAGGCCGCTCGTTCAAGGTCGAGGATTGGGCAATGCGCTATCCGGCGCACACTGATGATGTCGCTCGTGCTGTTGCGCTGATCGCTGAGCGGTTGATGCAGGTCACGCAACATGCGGTTGGTGGCACGTATCACTTTGCGGGTGGTGAACAATTCACCAAATACGGGATGGCTCTGCTCATCGCCAAAGAGCTAGCCGTAAACACTCACCTGATTAAACCGGACCCTAACCCACCGTCGGGCGCCCCTCGCCCGAAAGATTGTCGATTGGATGCATCCCGGCTGAGTTCGCTCGGTTTTGTGCCCGGCATTCGCTTTTCGGACGGCGTTCGTGAGGTATTGGCCCCTTTTAAGAATGCTCGCTAGCTATAGACATTTCCAGATAACGGTTCTTGCACAGTTGGGATGAAGCCTGCCAAGGCAGAGTCATCTCTGAAAGCAGCGGCTTCGATGATTTCAGCTACATTCTGTTACGCAACCTATAACAGCCGACAACAGACAGCATGACGGGCTAAACCTACACTGCAGTTGTTGCTTCAGCGTCCCCTCGCTGACAATGTTTGACCCTCCCTGATCCATCGCAATGATGGAATCTTTAATCCCAGACCAGACCGGTGTGGGATTTTTTTTGCGCATCAGAAATGACCAGGGGCCACATGCGTATTCAGGCCAATGTCGATGTGATTACCAAAAAGCTGCCAAGCAACTGGCCACGATTGGAAATGCAGAGCATGCCCAACATCCAGGGCCGATGTTAGGCTTCGCAAACTTAGCCCAAGCTACGTGCTCTTTTCCAGGTTGAAGGCAGAATTTGTTTGATTTGACTGCACTCCATGAGCGTCCCCACCATTTTGGGCATCGCATAAAGCACCACGGGAGTTGATGTCGCAACAGCCAATTAGCGCGAACGGATTCAACCCGTGCCTGTCAATACCATTTGACCAATGTCACTGGCGGCATGTCTTTGTAGATATCAGAAAATTTACGTTATTGTTTTTGGCAATGACGACGGTCATGAGGGCTACCGGCTCATCTTGGTGACGGGTCCAGAATAGCCCTCTGGTCAGTAAAACCCGTTACACCTCAGTTCAGGGAGCGCCATGAAGTTCAGAAAACGCATCATGTTTGGTTTCGCCGTAGTCCTCAGCCTGTCCTTTGGCCTTAGTCTGGCTGACGCTTCCTTGACAAGCAGCGGCGCCGAAAATCGTAGTTGGCGAACTGCACCGAGCCACTCGGCTGGCATTGCCCCGGATCCGGCCCAACAGGCTGAAATCGCCATCGTTCAGGTCTATGCGGCATCTACCTATGGTTGGCGTGGACTCTTTGCTGTACATCCGTGGATTATTTACAAAAGATCGGGTGAAACAGCCTTCACCCGCTATGACGTGGTTGGATGGCGTGGCGGTGATGTGGTCCAGCGAAACTACGCACTTCCCGATGGGCTTTGGTATGGTGCGCTACCGAAAATCCTGGTGGACCATCGGGGTGATGGCGTCGATGTCATGATCGATCAGATCGAGACCGCCATCAAAAGCTATCCTTTTGCGGATACCTACCGCAGTTATCCCGGACCCAATAGCAACACGTTTCTAGCCCACATTGGTCGCGAGGTTCCCGTGTTGAAACTCGATCTGCCCGCCAATGCGATCGGCAAGGATTACCGTTCGATTGCTCGTCCCTTGGGGATGTCCTCCTCTGGGCGCGGGTGGCAGGTATCGCTTCTCGGCCTGCTGGGGCTGAGCATTGGGATCGAGGAAGGTATTGAAATGAATGTTCTGGGTCTGGATTTCGGACTGGATCTCAATAGCCTTGGCCTGCGCTTGCCATTTATTGGGCGACTGGGGATGGATGACACAACAGTTTCTGGCAAGGCGGTGCCCTGATAACATCTTTTGGATCGAGCAGAGGATGCTTATCCAACAACAGGATACCCGATGCCGTATAGGCATGGACCCTGCCGGGAACGGCGAAAACGCTAACATTTCCATTGCGGATTTGAGGTCCAATGGATTTTTCAATCTTCCGACGCCTGCCAATCCATCCTTAAGGTTTTCTGGCATATCCATACGAGTCAGTTAGCCCCATCACATTGCTGATTGGCGGGTAGCGCTAGCAACTATTTTGTTCCGACGCTGACTAATCAAACGATGTGACTGATTGTGCGCTAACGAACAGATCAACGCTTCGATGCGGCTCATTATCTAATCGGTGAGTGTGCGACTAATTCACACAACATCAAACCCCACAACAACACGAGAAATCAATGCAACTTACAAAAGCTGAAGCACGTCCCAGCCACACGATCACTGTTATCACCAAAAAGCGCCGCAGCATCAATGGTCCAGCAAAAATGACCAGCTACACCTTCGAGAATCAACAGCCCGGCATCCTCGGTTCCGGCAATCGATTCGCACAAGACGAATTAAGGAATTTTGGGAACCGATAACTTGGCGCAATGTGTGCCACCGTACAGACTCTTCGCCAACATTCACGCACTCTCATGCGCTCTATATATGAGAGGAACTGGTTATGAGCATGAATCAAGTCAAGGCAGACGTCCTGCGAAGAAACAAGAAAATCAGATTTTCTTCGGAAGTCATCCCCGTCCAAAAGCCAACTACCCCACCAGTCGTTGAAGCACCACCATTCAAGGTTAAGAAACCCTTCCCGATTCCGGTCAAAAGCATAGCTGTCATGTAACTGTCGGCCTTACGACTAACAGCCCAACCACGGCATCAGAGTATTTCTTCATTGCCGTTGACGGTGATCGGCAGCACTCCCCTCCCGGATATCCTTTGGTGAGCCCATTGGCTTGGTTGTTTGAGCGTTGTTCTTGACGAACTATTCGTCCTTGCGGAGCGGCACGAAGCGCGAGCCATAGGCGAGCAAGGCGGCGCTGAAAACGACGACAGTCAGGGCAACGCCCAGCGAACTGGCGTGGGCAAGGCCGCCGATCAACGGTGGTCCGATCATGAAACCGGCGTAACCGATCGAGGTGACT
>JAIFNM010000253.1 GCA_020047725.1 Betaproteobacteria bacterium | reverse complement strand
GACAGAAAATTTTCTTACGTCTTTCAATCAATTCAATGTATGGCGTGCGGCTTCGCAAAATGTGTTTATCGCTCTTGGTCAAGCCATGGCGATTCTGGTTGGAGGAATGAATCTTTCTCTTGGTGCAATTGGCGGGCTTTCTGTCGTTGTCCTGGGACATTCTATTGAGATATTTGGTTTTAATCCTGCCGTGGCCGTTTTTTTAGCCTTGCTAACTGGTGTGGCAACAGGGCTATTCAACGGGTTTTTTATTACACGTTTTAAGCTAAATTCTTTTGTTGTAACGCTTGCCTCCGGTTTCATATTTCAAGGATTGGTCAACGGCATTTCACAAGGAAAGTCTTACTCAAAGATCCCTGCTTCATTCACCTTGTTGGGGAAGGGTGAGATGCTTGGCATTCCCAACATGGTGTTTCTGATGGTTATCGCATTGACGGTATTGTTCGTAGCGTTTCGCTATACCGTTATTGGACGGCAACTCCTGGCAACAGGCGGCAATATTGAAGCGGCAAGACTCTCAGGCATCAAAACCAACCGGATGATCATGCTTGCGAATGTACTTTCAGGGGTGCTGGCGTCATTGGCTGCCGTAATTTGGGTTTCTCGTATGGGAACGGCTCAACCGGCAACCGGAGGCGACTGGCTCATCGTCTCTTTTGCAGTTGCCGTTATCGGAGGTACCGCACTCAGCGGCGGTGTCATCAGTGCGACTGGATTCTTGTTCGCTGGTTTACTCATGGCACTGCTTCGTAATGGTCTGATCATGCTTGGCGTAAATGTCTATTTCGAATCCACGTTTCTGGGATTAATCATTTTGTTGGCGGTATTGGTTGAATACTTTCGCTCAAATGCAGCCGCGCGAGCAAAGCGGCTCTGAATTCCGGCTATTGCCGATAACCCCCGAAGGAGAAGTGTATGAAAAAGCGTTTCACTCTGTTGGCTTCGCTGGTAGCGCTTGTCTCCAGCTATGCGATTACGGGTGCTGCCATCGCAGCCGGCGCACCAACAAAGATGGCATGGTATGTGCCAGCACCACATCCCTACTTTGAAGCCGTCAAAGCCGGTGTCGACGCCTTTGAGAAGGAGTTCAAGATTCCTGTTAAACAACAGTTCGGCCCCGATTGGAATATGGACAGCCAGAACACGGGGATGCTTGCCCTTGCTGCCGGGGGGTACAACTATATTTCAACTTATCCGGCTGACGCGTCCGCTGCAAACGGTCTTTACGATGAAATTGTGAAGAGAAAAGGCACTGTTGTTAATTTTGGCGGATCCACCTTTCAACCAACGCCAGCAGTTGCTGCGGTCATGACAGACGTTAAGGGTGCAGCCTCAATTGCTGCCAAATTCGTCTTCGATAAGATCAAGGGCAAAGGTGTGGTTGTGAACGTCCTTGAGGTGCTTGAAGATCCGAACACGAGGCTCAGGAAAGAAGGCATCGACGAAGTCGCCGCCAAGTACCCTGGGATCAAGATTGTCGAAGTGGCAGGCATCAAATCAGAGCAAGAGGCGGTCGAGAAGATTGAAGGCGCTATTGCTGGGGCTGGGGGATTCGTCGATGGAATCATCACTACTGGCTTTGTACCGACCATGGCTCTTTCCAAGGTGCTTGCTGAGTACGAAACCAAGGCCAAAAAACACATTGCTGCCTGTGGTATCGATGATGATCCGCAAATACTCGATGCGATAACCAAGGGATATCTTGACGCGACGATTTCCCAGAATCCTTTTGGTCACGGCTATCTCTCCATGACCATTCTGAAGATGATCTCGGAAGGTTATAAAGTTAAGAGCGGTGTTTACAAGATCGATGCCGGATCGGTTCTTGTTACCAAGGCGAATGTTGGAAGCTACAAAAACGAAATCTCGGAAGTGACCAAAAAGATCAAAGCGGATCTGGCCACAAAATACCTGAGCAAATAAAGCTAACGTGGGCAATTTCGTGCGGTGTGCTATGCCGAAGGGGATCTCACCCCGCACGTCCCGAGAAGGATGATCTTTTTAAATGCTTGAGATCAAATCAGTTTCAAAGTCTTTCCCCGGCGTCAAAGCACTTGATCGCGTAAGCATGCATTTTGAATCCGGGAAAATCCATGCGCTTCTAGGTGAAAATGGTGCTGGGAAATCGACGCTCATCAAAATTATTTGTGGGATTTATCGGCCGGATGAAGGTGAACTTTATCTGAATGGAAGCCCCATCGTTCTAAGTAGCTACCATGATGCAATCGATAAACAGATCAGCATCGTGCACCAGGAAATCCAGGTTGTACCGCTTGCGTCTGTTGCTGAGAACATCATGCTGGACAAACTCGACAGGTTCAAAAGGCGAGGTTTCGTTGACTGGCAGAGGCTAAATGACGAAGCGATTCAGTACATGAAGATGGTTGAACTCGATGTGCCATATTCATCGCCAGTCAAGGATTTGAGTGCAGCTCAGAAACAACTCGTTCAGATCGCTCGTGGCCTGTCGTCTGGGGCGCGTTTACTCTTACTCGATGAGCCAACGTCATCACTAACACAGCATGAGTCGAAACTTCTCTTCGTGCTGCTCGAAAAGCTTAAGGAGCAAGGGGTCGCCATCGTATTCGTGTCGCACAAGCTGGAGGAAGTTCTAGCCATTAGCGACCAGGTTACTGTCCTGCGCGACGGTCGATACATTGGCTCCGAAGAGACCCGCAATCTCGACCGAAACGCCATTGTTTCAATGATGATTGGACGGACCGTCAACAATGACTTCAGAGGCTTTTTGAATCTGCAGAATAACCCGATCGTCCTTGAAACGCGGAATTTGACGAATCGCTACTTTGACGGCCTATCGCTTTCATTGCAAAAAGGCGAAATACTCGGACTCTACGGCCTTGTAGGTTCGGGACGTACTGAGTTCGCCAAAAGCATTATTGGAGAGTTCCCCGTTCAAGGTGGGGAAATTCTGATCAATGGTCTGCCTGTACGAATCCGTTCAGTATCAGACGCATTAGAAAAGTACAAAATCGGCTACGTTACAGAAAACAGAAAGGAAGAAGGACTTATCCTTTCAGATACGATAACCGTAAATATGACGATCACGGTGTGGCAGCGGTTCGCGAATATCTTCGGTTGGTTGAATCCTCGTCGCGATACTGAACTGGCTCGCAAGATGATTGAGCATAATCTATCCGGCGGAAATCAGCAAAAAGTATCTATCGCCAAGTGGATTCTGGCGGATTGCGACATTTTGATCATTGATGAGCCCTCTGTCGGCGTTGATGTCGGAGCCAAGGAAAGCATCCACAATTTGATCTGGAAAATGGCGCGAGATGAAGGGAAAACGATCATCCTGATATCGTCCGATATGCCTGAAATGATTTCCCTCGCCCGTCGCATTCTTGTCTTCAAGGAATTCAAGATTGTTGGAGAGTTGGATGATCTGAATGAAAAGGAATACTCATACGCCGAAACTAGCGAAAGAATCGGCGCTTGCTTTGCTTAGTTTTGAGGAGAAATCCATGCGACGTTTTGGGCAAGTGATCCAGGTCAAGCCAGAAAAACTGGATGAATACAAGCGACTTCATGCCAATCCCTGGCCAGAAGTAAATGCCACGCTGAGGGCATGCAATATCGCTAATTACTCAATCTACTTGAAAGACGGATTGCTCTTTGCCTACTTTGAGTATATGGGCACAGATTTTGAAGCAGACATGAAGTTGATGGCTGCAGATCCAAAAACACAAGAATGGTGGACGTTGACAGACCCATGCCAGGAACCTGTCAAGACTCATGGGCAGGGTGAATGGTGGTCTGATATGGAGGAGGTCTTTCATCTCGAATAAGTTGATTCGACTCGGACTGATTCAGCGAGTGGAGTCGCCATTGTGAAATGCCTGAAACAACTGGACGCGCACTGACTGACATAAGCGTTTTGTTTCAGAACAATTATTCATTTTGTATATTTGTCGAGAAAGCAGGTTGATGATGAAAGGAGCTCAATGGGGGGGCCGAGATTCTCAGGGCGAGTGGAAACCGTATGCTCTGCCCGTTCCGAGTCCTCTTTTTGCCTGGCCGTGGAATCCTCTGGCCGCGGCAAAGGATTTGTTGCAAGGGCTCTGGCCGTATAACTTGATTTACATCGCCCTGGCTGTTATTAGCTGGTTGTACCTGACGCCAAGCTTGGAAACAACGAAATATTTCGCAGCAGGCTGGATCGCCCAGATCTACTTGCGCAATGTGGCACTTCTCACACTTGTTGCCGGTGCGCTTCACTTCTGGTTATACGTTCTGAAACGCCAGGGAAAGCAGTTCAAATACAATGATGACTGGCTCGCTCAGGGCGACAGCCAATTTCTCTTCGGGAATCAGACCTGGGACAATATCTTCTGGAGTCTGACCAGTGGGTGCTTTTTCTGGACCGCTTATGAAGCCGTCACACTGTGGGCTTTTTCAAACCAGATCATTCCTTACGTTGATTTTCGTGAACACCCCATTTATTGCATTCTGATGTTCTGGGTGGTCATGTACTTTCGTTACGTCCATTTCTATTTCATACATCGAGCAGCTCACTGGAAGCCCCTGTTCAATCTTTCGCACTATCTGCATCACAAAAACATCAACGTTGGACCTTGGTCCGGATTATCAATGGATCCGATCGAGCATCTGTTGTATTTCAGTAGTGTCTTGCTGCATTGGATTCTCCCATCAAGCCCGATTCATGCGATCTTCCATCTGCTGCATGGTGGACTCAGCCCGGCTCTTGGGCACGCCGGATTTCATCGGTTAGTCGCTGGACGCGAAAAATCCCTGAATTCCGACGCCTACTTTCATTATCTG
Source organism: Betaproteobacteria bacterium (assembly GCA_020047725.1). Classification (GTDB taxonomy): domain Bacteria; phylum Pseudomonadota; class Gammaproteobacteria; order Burkholderiales; family Rhodocyclaceae; genus Propionivibrio. The sequence continues at coordinate 564 of JAIFNM010000253.1, read as the reverse complement.
CATCACAAGCATTTCAATGTCAATTTTGGTGTGCAAGAAGCGCCGCTTGACTGGTGGTTCAACACCTACAACGACGGCAGCACCGAGTCCCACAAAGCCCTGCAGGACGCCATCAGCAAAAAGAATGAAGCGCTGGTCACGTCATGTGCCGACCGCCCCCTCGTCGACGGCTGGCTGGAGGTCTGCCCCAGTAACGATCTCGGTCGCGAGAAAGCCCACCGCTTCGACTACGACCAACGCAGCTACGCCCTCTACCGCACGGCAGATAACCAGGTGTACGCCAGTGACGGGTTTTGCACCCACGGTAATGAACACCTGGCCGAGGGGCGCGTCAAAGGGACGATCATTGAATGTGCCAAGCACCACGGAACCTTTGACGTTCGTGACGGCGCCCCCATCCGCCTCCCGGTGTGCGTCGGACTCAAGACCTACCCGGTTCGCGAGCGTGACGGCAAGCTCTGGGTCAATGTGAGCGCCGCCGGCGGATCCGGCGTCACCCACGCCGCCGTCACCCACCAGTTCCGCGTCATCAGCAATCACAACGTCGCCACCTACATCAAAGAA
>JAIFNM010000261.1 GCA_020047725.1 Betaproteobacteria bacterium | reverse complement strand
ATCTGGAGCGGGAGAAGAGTCTCGAACTCTCGACCTATACCTTGGCAAGGTATCGCTCTACCAACTGAGCTACTCCCGCAGAAACCCTGGAGGCGCGAGCCGGAGTCGAACCGACCTACACGGATTTGCAAGGCGTTTAGAACCCAGTGATACCAAGGGTTACAGACGACCTATCGCTTTAGACTCCGCCTCGAATTCAGCCGGCATTATAGTACGTGTTGTGTACATGTCAATAGGTGATTAAAGACTTCTGTTGCAATGCTTACAAACTACCGCTTCGCGTTTAATTGTCTCGGCACAAAACGGGCACACCTTGTTTCTGTTTTGAAAATCCTTCGCGGTATCACTCACTGTGTGAATACCAGTTTTTGCCATGTCAACAGCTTTTGGTACAACACTGTTTTTTACATACGCGACAAGTTTCCACACTACAATCGCGATACCGGCAATAAGCCCCATAGCTAAACCTGTGATACCACCTTTTGCAGCATCATCTATCGCTGCATTGGATACAGCCACAGCGGGTGATGCGGCGAACAGAGTTACAAGGATTAAGTGGCGCATGACCAGCTCCTGCGAAAGTGATACTTTAGCGTAGCACTTTCGCATGGTGGACTCAACTCAGAAACCGGAGCTTGTAAATCGTACTGTCGCACAGCGCCAATATCTCGTCGATCATGTTCTGCATCTCGCTGGCTTCACCGCACTGTTTCCGGTTCGCGTCGATCCAGTCACGCAGCTCCATCGGGATCGTCACCGGCTTCGTCGGGTCGCCGATCTTCGGGCGAATGGCCGGGAACTTCAGCAACCCGTACCGACCCTGAGCTGCTTCTGCGTAGCTGTCGGCCAAGTCGATGATCTCGTCGTAGAACTCGTTCAACGCCTTGTGCGCGGCGTAGGAACTGGTGCCGAGGTGTGAGATGTGGGATTCCGTCCGTGCCTGGAAGCACCGTGTGACCAGCTCGCTGCATTTATCGCTCATGTGTTTCTCCTTAGTCCGCTGCTCTACGCAGCAAGCTGCCGAAAGGCGCAGCACCTAGTACTGTTTTTCCTGCTGTGTCGAACGGTACGCTGAGCACCTGTCCGACGGTCGGCCCACCCATCGCACTCAGTGCCCCGACCACCGGGCCGTTGAACGAGGTCAGTGCGTCGTAACCCATACCCGGTACACCGAGCACACCCGCTCGGTCCACGCCATGTCGCAGGAAGTCATCGAGACCACCCTGCATCCACGGCGGCTCGTCACCCGGAACCAGTAGCTCTTTCACCGCGTCGGCGGCGATGGTAACGGGCGCATACCCGAGCATCAGGGTCATCACCGGGCGGTAGTTGCCCAGCTTGGCCTGCTCCAGCGCACCCTTGAGCATGACCCGGTGGAAGGTGTAGGCGAACTGCTTGAGCATCCAGAACGAGGCCATGTGCGGGTTGCTGCCCCAGATCGTCCGGTGGGCGGCGTTCGGAGACATGATCGCGTTGCTCACCCAGCGCATCATCGCCGCCTGGTTGTTCACGTCACTGGTGTCGAGGTCGCCGTTCGCATCGAGCTTGATGTTCTTCGTGTCGAAACCCTTGCCAAACAAGGCTTCGAGCTGAGCTACCTGAGCCGGGTCACTCTTGTCGATGCCTTCTTTCTGCATGAGCTTGATCACGCGCTCGGCGACCGACGTAGCCTTGACCCGCATAGCCCGGTTCCAGGCTTCCATGCCGTTCCACTTGAAAAAGCTGTCGCTAAAGCGGCGGACGTTGTCACTCATCCACATCGAGCCGTAGGTCTGACCCAGTGTATCCATGAAGTTTCCGGCGTCGACCGTGCCCCAGATTTCAGCCCGCTGAGCCGCGTTGTCCGTTGACTTCTTGTCGCTCCAGCGCAGCTTGATCTCCTTCATCCCGGAGACCAGCGCACCCCACGCATCCTTCAGTTCACCACCGTTGGCTACGATCCCCATCACGTCGTTGACCGAGGAGAACAGGACTAGTGGAAGCAGGCGCACGGTCTGGTAGCCCATCACCATACTGTTGACCTGACGAGCACCTTGACTGATGTTTGCCCCGAGGGTGGGTCTTCAGCACGACTGGTGCCCCGCACAGCCTCATCGGTCAAGTGGTCGGTCGGCGTGACACTGTCGTCCTTCGAGCGTGTTTCTTCGATATTGGTCGTCAGGTCTCGGAACGTGTTCCCCGTGCCCCTACCTTTCTCACCGTTGAACTTTGCCATGCGCTGCAGGACACGGTTGTAAAGCCACTCGTCAGATTTCTTCAACTCTCGCTGTGCAAGCTCCCGGTAGACGTTGCTACCTTTCGGTGCTTCACCCTTACCGTCGTAGTTGTCACCCCACTCACCTTGCTCTGCACGTATGGAGCGGTAAAGCTCCACAACCTCTTTCTCGTGAGCTTTCTTTGACTTAGTCTGCGTCTCACCTGCCCGGTCAACGTAAGTGGGTGACAGCACGTTCGCAATAACTTTGGCAAACTTGGTGCTTGTGGAATCACGCCCCTGATACTCACGCAGTGCCGAGTACATGGCCCGAGAGGTTGTAGCAAGGTTGATGTCCGTCGGCTTGTCACCTTGCTTGAAGGCTTCGAGCGCTTGAGCCTTTGCATCGGCCAGTGTACCTATGGGGAGCTTCAAAGCAGCAGGCATGTTCTTCGCGGTGATCACGCCGCGACTACTGGTTTGAGTGGTGATCCACTGAATCTTGTTCGCCCCACCCACCTCGGTCTTGTGACCAATGCGTCCGCTGAAGCGTGAGTCCGCTTCAACTATCGCTGCCACAGTTGACAGCACATCTTGCCACGCGCCGTGGGCACCAAGACCTTTGGCCACCAGACTGCCGTCAACGTTACTCCAGGCGTGCTTCGCCAAACGAATAGCTGATGTCGGGAACCCGGACTTCAACCCTTCGCTGCAGGCCGCTCTAAGCCTAGTCTTTCGTGAGTCTCACTTCGGTCTAAGTGCAATCTAAACGACAGATAAAAAAAATCCCTGACGAATCAGGGATTTGCTGGAGGCGCGAGCCGGAGTCGAACCGACCTACACGGATTTGCAATCCGGTGCATAACCGCTTTGCTATCGCGCCGCGCCTTAACTGCTTTACTACTGAGAAGCCAAAGCTCGCTCCTCTTGAAAACTGGAGCGGGAGAAGAGTCTCGAACTCTCGACCTATACCTTGGCAAGGTATCGCTCTACCAACTGAGCTACTCCCGCATGAAGCGAGTGCGCATTATAAAGACTTGCCGTGACCTGTCAACGCTTTCGCCTCGATTTTCCTTGTTGATTAGCGCTTCTTGTCATGCTCGGCGAGGTGGGGCCACGCCATTCGCATGTAGTAACCCATTGACCAAAGGGTCAGAACAGCCGCGATGTAGATGAGCCAGGTGCCCAGTCTCTGTATATCAATGCCGTAGATTGGTGCGTGATAGAGCAGCATTGGAATGGAGGTCATCTGGGCGACGGTCTTGATCTTTCCGATCATCGATACGGCAACGCTTTTTTGCGCGCCGATTTGCGCCATCCATTCACGCAGGGCAGAAATGGTGATTTCGCGTCCGATGATGATGGCGGCCAGGATGGCGTCGAGCCGTCCAAGTTGAACAAGCATGATGAGCGCTGCGGCCACGACGAGTTTATCGGCTACCGGATCTAGGAATGCACCAAAGGCCGACGTTTCGTTCCAGCGACGCGCTAGATAGCCATCCAGCCAGTCCGTAACACCGGCAATGACAAAAACAAGCATGGCGGCCATGTCGCGCCCTGTCCAGTCGATCCATGAATCCGGGACGTAGTAGATCGCGATCATCAGGGGGATCAGGACGATGCGCAGCCAAGTCAGAAGAATCGGTATATTGAAGGGCATCAATGTAACGCCGTATAAATTGTTTCGGCCAGTTCCCGGCTGATGCCCGGAACTGCGGTTAGTTGGTCTATCCCCGCATTCGAGATGCCTTGCAAGCCGCCGAAGTGGGAAATCAAGGCTTTGCGCCGCTTTGGTCCGATGCCGGCAATTTCATCAAGTCGTGATGTCCGTCGTGTCTTGCTACGCTGTGCCCGATGGCCTGAAACCGCGAAGCGGTGCGCTTCATCGCGGATTTCCTGGATCAGGTGCAGCGCAGGATGTTCCGCCGGCAATTGTACCGGTTCGCGGCCATCAGCGAAAACAAGGATTTCGAGGCCGGGCTTGCGCGCTTCGCCTTTTGCCACGCCGAGCATCGGTAGATGCGAGAGCCCCAACTCTTCCAGAGCGGAGAATGCCGAACTGACCTGCCCTTTCCCGCCATCAATCAGGATCAGTGCGGGAGCCACGCTGTCGCCACTTGCCACCTTTTCATAGCGACGGAAAACGGCCTGGCGGATGGCTGCGTAGTCGTCTCCGGGCTGGATATCCTGAATATTGAAGCGCCGGTATTCCGACTTGCGCATGCCGTCGCCCTGATAGACAACGCAGGACGCCACCGTCGATTCGCCTTGGGTGTGGCTGATGTCGAAGCATTCGATACGGGTTTCATTGCCCTCGTCCACGTCAAGAGCGAGAAATTCGTGCAATGCTTCAAGCCGTGCGGACTGCCGCGAAAGGGTATTGCGCCGGGCGAGGATCGCCAGACTCGCGTTCTGCTCGGCCATCTGCACCCAGACTTTCTGCAGGGTGAGGCGTGGTTCAATAATTGGTACCGGTCGGCTTGCCAGTTCAGCGAGCACCGTAGCGACTTCGCTATCGGGCAGCGCTTGATTTAGGTAGATGCGCATCGGAATCGGATGCACCTGGTAATGCTGATAGAGAAAGGCGGAAAGCACCTCCAGGGGCGAACTGTCAGCGGCATTGGCCGGAAACTGCGTTTTGTCGCCCAGATGCCGTCCGCCGCGCACCATGGCGAGATTCACGCAGATCATGTTGCCTTCAGCCACGACAACGACGATATCCACGTCTTCGCCCTTGCCGCTTTCGACGTGCTGCCTGTCCTGCACCTGGCGCAACGATTGTATCTGATCGCGGAAAATGGCCGCCTGCTCGAAAGCGAGTTCCGCCGCCGCCTGATCCATGGCTTCGCTGAGGCGCCCGATCACTTCCTGCTGCCGTCCTTGCAGGAACAAGGACGCCATCTGAACGTCCTGCGCGTAGACTTCCGGAGCGATCAGATCGACGCAAGGCCCGGAGCAGCGCTTGATCTGGTACAGCAGGCAAGGCCGCGAGCGGTTGTTGAATACCGAGTTCTCGCAGGTACGCAGGTGAAACATCCGCTGCAGAAGATTGAGGCTCTCGCGGACAGCCGTAGATGAGGGAAACGGGCCGAAGTAATCCGATTTTCGATCAGTATTCCCGCGAAAAAAACCGAGTCGCGGGGAGGCGTCGCGGGTGATGACGAT
>JAIFNM010000288.1 GCA_020047725.1 Betaproteobacteria bacterium | reverse complement strand
TTGTGAAAGTATTCAGTTGAAGAAGACTGACAAAGAATCCCCATCACTTTCAAACCGCCCGATTTTGACGACTATCAGAACGCCGCTGGCATGCTTGAGCAAACCTTCCCAAAGTTTGCCAGTAATACGCACATCCTTGCTGATGAATTGTGCCCGTCTTCTGTGAAAATATCTTCTGAACTGAACACGTCCTTATGGTCCGCCATGTCCGTGATCTCGGTTACATATTGGGGACGATCTTCAATGGATCGGGCGGGCAAGTCTTGGCCTGGAGTATTCAGGATTGATGGTCATGAGGACGCTCAGCTTCGGCTATTACGAGGCTTTATGATGCGGTTGCGTGTGGTGGCTCCATCAGCCGCCCATCACACGGTTCTTGCCCGCACGTTTCGCCAAATACATGGCTTGATCGGCTCGATAGACGGCGTCGATGCCGGATTCATCCTTCCCCACTTGCGCCACCCCGGCGCTGAAGGTGATCAAGATATTCTCCTTGCCCGACAGGAAGAACATCTTGGTCAGCTCACGTTGCAGGCGGATCATTATCTCTATGCTGTGCGACAGTGGTGTGTCCGGCATCAGAATGACGAACTCCTCACCACCGTAACGCGCCAGCGTATCATTCGGGCGCATGCATTGGCGGGCGACATTGGCCAAATGAATCAGCGCTTTGTCACCCGTTTCGTGACCAAGGCGGTCGTTCAGTTTCTTGAAGTTATCGATGTCGAGCAGGCAAACTGACAGCGGCTGATTCCTGCGCTGGGCGTTGGCAATTTCGCGACTCAACGCATCATCCAGGCCCTTGCGGTTCAGCGCATCAGTCAATGGGTCGTGGCGAGCCTGCGCACTGACCTTGTCCAGTTCCTCATACAAGCGCGCCAAGGTGGCCTCAGTCGCCACCACTTTATCCTGCATGTCCTGCAACTGATGGCGCGCCTGGGAGGTTCCTTCCGACATCGTGCGGGTGGCGTCAATGACCTCTTGCAGGACCGGACCGAGATCATCGATCCTCGTTGCTGCTTTGATTTTTGTGGCGCTAACTTCAATTTTTTCCTGAAATGAGGCGCTCGAATCGTTCATTATCGCCAGACTTTTGACGAACGTTGCCAGCATGGTGCGCATATCTTCGCGCGCCTGGATTGATTGACGTCTCGCCTCACTTTGTTTTGCGATGACTTCGCGCAGGCGACGCTCCATGTCGTCCAGATGCCTGAGCGTGATTGGCAGTTCGACAATGCTCAGCAAGCCATCAACCTGTCCCTTCAGCCAGGCTTCATCGAGGGTCAACTGACCGATATTCTCGAGCATCAGGTGTATCAAGTTGAGCAGCGAATTCTTGATTTGCCCCTGCTCTTCAGCCGAGATCAGTATTTGATGACCCACGTTCGCCAGCGAGTCCTGCATCAATTGACTATCGACCGGTGGCCTGCGCAGTGTCTGCACCAACTCGCTGACCATACTCGGCCCCCGCTCGTTCCTGTCACCGAGTGCAGGTAATGTACTCTCCATGAATCGGGCCAGTTCATGCGCAAACGTGGAAGCTAGCACCGTTCCATTGGACGTCTCGACCCCATTTCTTCCCGTTGTCACGGCATTAATGAAGTCCAGTAGCGCGTTCTCAACCCCTCGCCAGCTGTTGCCTGCGATCGCAGCATCGAGATTCGCAAGCGATTTCTGGTGTTCAACGCTATTAGCGGGCATCGCCGCCGCGATTTTCTGTAACTGCTCGGTAGGGAATGGGGCTTTGACGGGAAGGTTGGCAATCTGGTTGTAATACGCCTGATAATTCGCCGGCGTCGGCGCCCGATTGGCGGCGGCGAGACGCATTAATGTTTCACGGGCGATTTCGGCTGGATTCTTGGGATGATTCATCGCCGCAGACTTGAAAGCATGTGGAGAAGCTCACTAATAAAAAGATTCAGAGTCGATGAACAACTACATTGACGTGACGTTGGGAGTAGGGCTTTACGTTTGCTCAAAGACCATTGTGTTGGCCTGAATTCTAAACGAATTGGATTATGTTAGGGTGCGCAAGCCTTGCTACGCGACGCGGTAACCGATTGTCCGAGCTTGAACGGACGCTGAACCAAACAAGAGAATGCGTCCTCGCGGAACTCGCTTAGCGCAATGTGTGCCGAGCATATGTGGAAACTCGGGTATCTGACCGACCAGACTTTCGTCTTGTGAGCTCCGCGAAGCGGATAAAAAGCGAGAAGCAATAGGGAATACTGACCACGGTTTCAATTCTTTTACTTGCTTAACCGTGGTCCCTAATCTCGTTTATTGGCTATCGCCGCCGGGAAAAATTGCTTGGACGACGCGTGTCATGGGGTGCTCACCAATGATCGGTTCTGTAAGGCTTGTAGATAGGGCGTCTTCAGGGGAATGCCTTGGAGGTGGCTATAAACATCGGCCCTTCGAGTGGCATGTTCGTAGATCGCCATTTGACGGGCGTTTCGGGGCAATTGGTGATTCTTTCGGATTCTAAATGACTACGCCTCTTTAGCCCCGTATCTGCGGCGAACCGATTTCAGCGCCCGGTGAGCGGGTACTGAGCGACGATTAACCAGTCGGTGATGGGGATATCCTTGGAAGAGCGGCAGACCGCGAGTCGGTCAAAGACGATTTCACGGGCGTTGAATGTAATGGCCAGTTCTTCGCGTTGCTTCACCGTCTCCGGGCGCAACTGCCCGTATGCAAGACTCAGGTGCGGGTAGGGGGACATTCCCTCGTGGGTTCGGGTGCACGCCTTGAGCTCGCTTTGCAGATGGTCAAATACCGGCTCATGAGCAAACCGCAGGAACAGGCAGCGGAAGAAATGGCTGCTGCACTCAAGTCGCTCAACACGCCAGCGCTGCACCGGCGTCTCTGCGGCCAGGCGGGATAGTGGTGCTGCAAGTTGTTCCGGGGACTGGAGCATATCGCCCTGAATCGTGACGTGAGGCGTGAACGCACTTTCGCCCAGCTGTGTCGAAAGACTTGATATTGTTTGTGTCAATGCTTCTTCTTGCACTGCCTCTGGCAGCAGCCAGACAGAGTATTCAGGACTCATCGCGTAATCCACGTGTAAACAGCAGCGGACGTTTCATTTCCCAACGCTGGCCAGCACGTCGGCCTTGAGGAAGCGTTCGACAAACAACATAAACAGGATGGACGGCACCAGCAACAGCAGCGCCGTGATCGAAGCGATCTGGTAGTTGCCTTCCAGCGCCGCGTTGAGCATGGTGAGCGGCAGCGTGCGCACGTCGGGAACGCCGACAAAAAACGTCCCGGAAAACTCGTCGAGCGAAATCAGGAACACAAAAATGGCGCTGGCCATCAGACCTGGCGCCGCCAGCGGCAGAGACACCGTCATGAAAGCGCGCAAGGGCGTTGCGCCAAGATTGCGCGCCGCTTCCACCTGGTCTTCGCCAATCGCGGCAAACGCGGCTGAAGCGATCCACACGGCGAACACTAGCCCCTGAATGGCGTGCACCAGCATCACCCCCCAGATTGTCCCGGTCAGGCCCAGGCCGTAGAAAATACGGGCGATGTTCATATGCACGGCAACGGTTGGAAACGCCTGTGGCAGCAGGAAGAAGAGCAGGAATAGGCTGCGCAGCGGCAGTTTGCGCTTGGACAGCGCGTAGCCCGCCGGGATGGCCAGCACCAGACTGAGCGCGACCGTCATGCAGGCGATCAGCAGGCTGGTCGATAGCGCTTTCATGGCGCCCGCCTCGGGACGGAAAACCTTGCTCCAGAAGGCGAAACCCCAGCGTATCGGCAATTTGGCCGGGAAATACCAGGCTTCGGCGACGGTCCAGATCAGCATGTTGAGCAAAGGGCCGAACACGGCGGCGGCCAGCAGGCCGATCAATGCGAAGCGCAGCAGCGAGCTGGCGATGCCAGGCACGCGGAACTGGACGAGTGGAAAACGATCCAGCGTCATGTTGGTTGCCCTCCTTCGCGTAGCCCTTGGCGTAAATAGAACCAGGCCGCCAGGCCGCTCATGGCGAACGACACGAAGCCGAGCGCGTTGGCCACGCCGTAATCGCCGTAGGAATTGACTCGCCAAGCCATATCGACGGTGAGCATTGTCGGTGATCCGGCGATGATCATCATCGGCACCGAAAGCGCCGACAGCATGGTCACGAAGGACAGAATCAGGCTGACCCAGACCGTTGCGCTGACCTGCGGCAGGACAATTTCCAGCAGGATGCGCAGCCGGCCAGCGCCCAGGCCGCGAGCGGATTCCATCAGTGAACGGTCCATCGATGCCATGGCTCCACTGATCAAGAGTGCGGCAAACGGTAGTTGCTTCCAGACGAAGGTTACGACGACGCCGCGCCAGTCGAGCAGGCTCATGGCGTTGAGCGGTTCCAGCAGTCCCAGCGACATGAGCGAGTTGTTGAGCATCCCGCTCTTGGCCAGGAAGGTGCGCATCAGCTGCGCAGCGACGACGAAGGGGATGAACATCGGCCAGCGGTAAATCCAGCGCAACGCGGCTACCGCACGCGAGTTTTCACCCAGAGTGAGGTAGCCGGCGATCGCCACCGCCAGTACGCCAACTAGTGCCGTCGACAGCAGGGTGACGACGACCGTCAGCCAAATGTCGCCGCCGTACAGCGCGAAGGCTTTCGTAAAATTGCCCAGATACCAACCGCCGGAGCTTTCGTCGCGGAACGCATACGCCAACGAGAAGAGCAAAGGGTAGACAAACAGAAGCCCCACCATCAGCAAGGCCGGCATTAGCAAGGCTAGGAGCGGCAAACTCTTGCGCAGGCGGAGCGTGGCCATCAGTTCTGCACCTTGGCTTCGTATTGCTCGCGCATGTCTTTGAAGAACGGCGCCAGCGGGAAGGGCTTGGCGTTCTTGGCCAGATCCTCCGGTGTGACATCGACGAACAGCTGATTCCAGATCTTGGGATCGAGCGCTGGCTTGACGACGTTGGCGTCGATGCCCGGATACCAGTTGAAGCGCTTTACGATGCCTTCGGCCTGAACTTCCGGGCTGGTCGCCAGTGCAATGAACTTCTTCGCCAGCTCGATGTTCTTGGCCTTTACAGGAATTGCGTAGTAGTAGGGCTGGCCGGGCATGCCGGGCGAGAGGATCTTGAGTTTGAGATTGGGTGCCAGGCGGCCTTCCGCTTTCCAGGTCTGGAACATGTCGACCCACACCGGCCCCATGGCGATTTCGCCCCGATTGAGCATGTCGAGCGTACCTGCATTGCCCGGGGTGAAGATCACCTGCTGGTTGAAGGATTTCAATTCCGAGAACGCCTTGTCCCAGCCTGCCGAGGCTTTCGCGTCGTACGGTCCCTGCTGGATCGTCTCCGGGTTGCCGCCATAGGCATACATCCAGCCAACCACGAAAGCGACGCCGGACATCCCGCCCTTGAGTCCGTTGTAGCCGAAGCTCTTGGGGTTCTTGGCGACGAAGGTGCGCAGTTCGTCGTAGGACGCGGGTGGCGTCTTGATCAGGTCAGGGTTATAGGCTAGCGCGGTCTGGCTTTCGAACATCGGCATCACATAGCCATCGACGTTAACGCCCAGTGCCTGTTTCGCGGACTGGCTGACGGCATACTTGCCGGTCGGGATGCTGTCGCGGTACTTCAGGAGCAGGCCGTCACGCACCATCTCGCCGGTTTTCTGCTGATTCGGAATGATCACGTCCGTATCCCATACGGCTACGCCGGCATTTTTCTGCGCCTGCAGTTTTTCCATCATCTTTTGCGAACCGGCGTCGTCCGGCCCGGTGCCGACCACGCTCACCTTGACCCCCGGATTCTGCTTCTCGAACAAGGGGCCAAGGTAGTCGGTCACGTAATCGACCATGTTTTGCGAACCACCGCTGATGACATTGAGCGTGACCTGCGCGTTAGTGGCCCCCGAGAAAGCGCCCAGGGTCATGGCGACGGAAATTGCCAGGCTTCGATTCAGCTTCTTCATGTTTCTCTCCTTCGAGTTGTGTGTGGCAAGTGTTACGTGAAAAACGAGTGCTAACAAAACAGGGGTGGAGGCTCAGGACGGCGGTCGTACCTCGCGCGCTGGGTCGCGCGGGAAGACATGCAGTGCCGGCACTGGAATATTCACCGTGGTGGCATCACCGCTCTGCACATGGCGCGGATGATCGATAAAGAACTGACCGCATTCGGTTTTTATCTCACAGCGGTAGCCGCCGCCAAGGTAGCTGACCTGGGTGATTTTTCCGGGTATGCGCAGACTGTCTGCAGACGGATTGTCGGCTTCACCCAACGACGCCATCTCGCTACGGAAGTGCACCTGCACCCGGCCAATCGGCGCTGGAGAATCCGGAGTACTGTCCACGGACACGGCTGCTTGCGGTACCCGTGCGACGCGCAGCAATACCTGCTCCCGATCACGCTCGGTTTCGCAATCGATGATGTTTTCCGCGCCCATGAACGAAGCCACATAAGGCGTTTGTGGTCGCTGGTAGACCTCTTCCGGCGATCCGATCTGGGCGATCTTGCCCTGGTCCAGGATCACCACTTGGTCGGCCATGACCATGGCTTCCTCGCGGTCGTGCGTGACGAGGATGGCGGTGACGCCAAGCTGGCGCTGAATCGAACGGATTTCATGCCGCATTTGCAGGCGGATGCGCGCATCGAGATTCGATAGGGGTTCGTCAAGCAGCAGGATCTGCGGTTCGACTGCCAGGGCGCGTCCGAGCGCAACGCGCTGGCGCTGCCCGCCGGAAAGTTCGTTGACCGAACGCTCTCCGTACCCCGAAAGCCCAAGCATTGACAGGAGATCGTCGACACGGCGCTTGATCTCGTCGCGTGGTACGCGCCGCAGCTTCAGGCCATAGCCCATGTTTTGCGCCACACTCATATGCGACCACAGTGCATAGGACTGAAAAACCATGGCCATACCTCGACGCTCTGGCGGCTCATTCTGGATATCACGCCCATTGACGTTGATCGATCCACCGCTGGCCGGGGTGAATCCTGACAAAGCACGTAGCAGCGTGGTTTTGCCGCAGCCCGAGGCGCCGAGGAGGGCGACAAAACTGCCTTGGGCGATTGAAAGGTCAATCCCTTTGAGCACCTCGTTGCTTCCGTAGGCTACGCGCAAGCCGCACAAAGAAATGATTGGATCCGTCCCCATTGCTTCCCCCGAACTATTCGTTACCGGCGGCTTGTCCAAAATGCACGCCGTCGCCGTTGTTTGATTGCACACATGTTCAAATGCGTTATTCTGGCAGGAAAAGATTACTGAAATATTACATGCCCCTTTTTGGTTCGACAATGACTGGGGTGGTAGCTGCCTGTTCAGATTGGTCTTTTCCTAACTATACAAAGGTTTCAGTCAATGGTGGTGACTTTTTAGGCTACTCTATCGGCCGGACTTCCATCCTATCTAACGTCTTTTTCCTGAGACTGATAAAATAATCTACAGCAAGTATGATCCTATTAAGTTAAGAACACGTGTGCAATTTTTGTAGTACGAGTCAATCCGGGCAATACCGTTTTGATCAGGCGCTTCGTACCATGACAGTAGGCGACGCAATGAATGAAGAAGTGAGTGCAGAAATCCCGCCCGGATGGGCGACAGCCGCCGATGTGGCTATTCGTGCTGGCGTTTCACGATCAGCTGTCTCGCGCACATTTACGCCGGGTGCCAGTGTGTCGCAGGCCACCCGCGAACGGGTGTTGAAAGCCGCAGACGAACTCGGTTACCAGGTAAACCGGCTCGCGCGTAGCGTCAACCAGCGCCAGAGTACGCTGGTTGGAGTCGTAATTCCCGGAATGCAAAACGAATTCGTGGTACAGCTACTCGGCCCGATCATACGCAACCTGGCTCGCTACTCGTTGGCCCCGTTGCTAATGGACGTCCGTGATCCTGAGCAAATGGAAAGTTCCTTGCATTACTTGCTGCAGTACCGAGTTGCGGGGGTTATCTTTACATCGGGGTCGCCACCGATCGAACTGGCCAGAGAATATCTGCGTCTTCAGGTGCCAGTAGCCATGATCAACCGCGATGCCAGTCTTGAGAGTGTTGACGTGGTAAGCAGCGACAACCGCCATGGGGGAGTACTGGCGGCGCGCTGTCTGATTGCTGCCGGTGCCCGGCGGCTGGCGTACGTTAATCTGCCAATGGGGACCTATTCGGGGGTTTCGCGGGGTGCCGGATTCAGTGAGGCAGTGGCGTTGTCCGGTCAGGACTCGATCAGTGTCGAACTTCTGCAGGGAAAGATTTCCGGATACGAAGGGGGGGCAGCCGTCGCTAGGCGGCTACTGGATCGACCGCCGGAACTGCGTCCGGAGGGTATCTTCTGCGCCAACGATTCGCTCGCCTTTGGCTTCATGGATTGCGCGCGCCACAGCTTTGGCCTGCGCATTCCGGAAGATATGGTCATTGTCGGTTTTGATGATTTGCAAATGGCCGCTGCGGCTTCTTTTGGACTCACTACCATCCGTCAGGATATCGAGGGACTGGCACGCGAAGCGGTTGATCGATTGGTCGAACGGATGTCGAATCCATCCAAGCCCGCAGAATCGCAAATCTTGCCAGTTGAACTGGTTATCCGTCGCACAAGTACTCGCTGAAGCTTGTCGCGGTCTGGTGCTAAGCGAATGTGCTGAAAATGGGATTCGAACCAATATTTGTGGCGCAAGATGTTATCTAGGTGGCTTCGCTGCATACCTGCGCAGCCAAGTTTTTCCTTCTGGCATGTCTTGCCGGTGCGTGATCAGGTATCAATCAGAGGGGAGTTTCGCAATGCAGGAGTCAAATGATTCAAGCGGAGCCAGTTCGCTGGAGTCGCGGTATTTCCTTGCTCAAGCCGTTGCCGAACACGCTGGAGTGATGGCGCTGGATCTATTTCGGCGACGCGATCAGCTGGTCATCGAGTCCAAGGGAATCCAAGACATGGTGAGCGCCGCAGATCGCGACGTGGAGCACTATATCAAGGGACAGATTCGTGCCGTTTTCGTAGCTGACGGGTTTTTCGGCGAAGAGGGTGGCGCAGATTTCGACGACGCCGAATACGTCTGGGTTGTTGATCCGATCGACGGCACAGCCTGTTTTGTGAATGGCATGCATTCGTGGTGTGTCTCGATCGCCATTCTATACCGTGGTCAACCGGTGATCGGCGTGGTCTACGACCCCAACGCCAACGAACTTTTCCATGCACGCACGGGCGGTGGTGCCTTCTGCGGCGCCAAAGCGCTACATGTGCATCCAGGGCAGTCGCTCAAAGATGGAGTACTGGGCGTCGGCACCTCTTTCCGGGTTGGTGTGGACGATTTCATCCCCTTCCTGAACGCCGTTTTGAATGACGAGGGAATGTTTATTCGCAACGGTTCGGGTGCACTCATGATTGCCTATGTCGCCGCGGGGAGATTGATCGGCTATTTTGAGCCACACATGAATGCCTGGGACGCGCTTGCTGGTTTCGTACTGGTCATGGAAGCCGGCGGAAGGTGCAATGCCTTTATGGAAAACAACGGTCTGATGCAAGGCAATGCGGTAGTGGTCGGCAATCCGGCTGTCTGGCGCATGATTGCCCAGCATGCCGGATTGCCGTCCATTAAACATTTGGAGGTTGCCACCGGTGACGATTGGCCGCATTTAGGAAACGGAATTCCACCGACCGCTTTCCGGCGATGAATCTGAAGAGATGATGGTCGCGTCGCGACCGCGATGCATAGATTTCATCTAAGGATAGATCGCGCGTTCCAGAACGGTTCGACTCATGCATAGAGCGGTGCTTGCCTAGGTCAGCCTGAATTGTTCTATTGATCCGGCACGAATTATTCATGACGCGGCGTAGCCGACTTTTGGGTCGCGGAAATAGTTGCTGACGCGCTGAGGAGATTTTTCCAGCGGTGTAAATCATGGATATTTCAGCCCGGATCAATAAGCTCAAAAAGAGCCTGCTTCCGTTCTCGCCGATCAGCGCTTTGCAAACGACTAGCATATTCAACAAGCTGAGAACTTTTTGGTGCGAATCCTTTAACCAAAAGTAACAGTACAGATTCCCCAACAAGCATTGATTGATCGGATTCTTTTTGAATCAACTCGGCCAAAATCCTTAACAATCCACTTATCTGAGAGTCTGGAATCAAGATGGACGGTAGCCTATTTATCAGCCACCGCCTCGCACTCACATCTGAATGACCTAGTAACCTCAACATTCTTGACCAAGCTGAATCGCCGCGACGGACTTCGCATATTGATGTCACCAACTGCGCCGCAAATAGGTCATTCGCTTCTTCCGTTAACAAGCGTTCCGCGAAATTGTAAAAATCCTCTAGGGGCAATATCTGTCGCAAAGCATCAAGGGCAACTCCATCACCGTTCTGAGTTCGCTCAGTAAGCTCTTCGCAAATTTCCTCAAGCTCAGCGGTTGTCAAGCCTTCAAAATCCGAGGAGTTAAAACCCTCAAGATAATCTCTGCCTGATAAGGCCAAGCGCTTATGGAGTCTTTCATAGGCTGCTGTTTGCATAACAATCCTAGTGCCAACGTAATAGGGATTTCAAAATCATCGGTTCAACCAATTGATAGTTGATGCTGCCGACTGTTCCCATATTCTGAAGTTGTCTAACTGTAGGCTGTTCGTAATTTTTCCAGACATAGCCACCATCCCAATTTAGAACGCCGCTTGAGTTAATTGCTCTATCAGGTGCCTGCCATACGTACACATCGCCGGTTGCCCCAGATGCATATTTCGATGACAAACCTCCCCAAAATTTCTCTCCGCCATTGGCCCAATCAAGTTTCTTATTCAAGAAACTCCAACCGTTAGCAATTTTCCCGCCCGGTGTTGTCTCTAGCAATGCAATACCAGCGGAGTCTGCTTGATTCATAGCAGCGACAAGATTACCACTCCAAAAGCCTGTTGCTCGACCACCTGTGCTGACATCCAGGTTCGCAACAAGTCCATCAATATTTCCACTAACAACGTAAGGCTTCAATGATATGCGAGCATTTGAAATCGTCCCACTGGGAGAAGTATTCGCAGCCGACATACGTCCAAGCGCTGCTATTTCTTCGGACAAAGCTGTTCCGTAAGGAATTACACTATTTACGCCAAAGCTGACATCATTAGCCGCAGCCGCGCCAGTACCGACAACCTTGATTTCACCAGATATCAAACCTGTGGCCGCTCTATTTGCGACCACCACCTCAACCAGTTCGCCGACCGACCGAAGTGCAAACTTTCCAAGGACAGATTCACCCGCAGTAAGCAAGGCAAGCCCCAGATCTACTGCCAGCAACACCGGTTCCAGTTTCTCGCCGGTATGAGCCGAGGAGATTATCCCATTGATTTCGCTGATGCTGTACAGCGCATCCGCCTTAGCGGCGGGTGTCAGCGGACCGGTCAGCAGATTTTGTAGTTCCGTCCTCTTCTGGTCGAGATCCGCTTCCGTCATTGACGTCGACTTCAAGTCGCTGAATGCCTTGTTTCTGTTATCGCGACTGACGCCGATATATTCCTTGACGATAGCGGCCTTATCTTCGGGAGTATGAGCGGCAGCCAGACGCGTCTGTTTGGCGACAATATCTTCCTTCGTCAGGAAGTTGTTCACCGTCTCGTTCTGTGCCGCCAGCGCAGCTGGTCATGCCATCCTTGCCGAGTGCAGCGGCGACGCCGCCGGAGACGGCCATGCTGCCGAGTTGGAGCGTTGCCGTTTGCATTTGCTGTGCCGACTGCGGATCACTGCCCCAACCACTGCCATCGGCACCGCCGATGGCCTGGTCGATGAGCGGATTTGCGATGGCGGCACCCGCTCCACCGATGGCACCGGACAACGCGTCCTGGCCCTTGAGTTGCGCCGCCACGGCGCCGACGGCGGCATGACCGATGATGTTCTCCGGCGACAGGGTGTCGGTGCTGAGCCCGATGGCGTTGGCCCCAACTGCCGCGAGGTCGGAGACCAGGCTTGATTTGAAGGCGCCGCCGAAACGACCGCCGTAAATCGCAGAATTGACGCCGGCATTGACCACCCCGCGGGCGGCCATTCCCACGAGGTTCTGACCGAAGGTATCGGCACTGAAGGAACCGACGATGTTGGCGCCCGTCGTTTGCACATTGGCCAGTTGGTTGATGCTTTGCATACCTTGTGCGGTATCGATTACCTGGGCATTGAGCACCCCGGCGGTCACCGCACTGGTCGCCCCGGCCTTGATCCCGGCCTCGAAAGCCTCACCGAAGCTCGCCCCACCGGCCAACTGCCCGGTC
>JAIFNM010000218.1 GCA_020047725.1 Betaproteobacteria bacterium | reverse complement strand
GGTAAGCGAAGCCTCGCGGCAGCCGAATGTACGTGATGTCGACGCTCCAAACTTGACCCGGCCTGACCACCGGCACGCCGCGCAGCAGGTAGGGGTCGCTGTAGAAAACGGAATTTAAAGTACGTTAAGCCCCAGGCATCGACCGCAACGGCCTGAACTTACCCGCTCCGATTTTTGTACTGGAGCGCCAGACGTAATCGCCCGTTAAATTGATGTGCTCCCAGCCCAACGGCGACAGGAATTGCAATAGAGAGGTGTCCACCTCCTCGCCATGGTTACGCAAAGCGGCTGTGGCTCGCTCCAGGTAGACCGTATTCCACAAAACGATGGCCGCCGTGATCAGGTTCAAGCCACTGGCACGGTAACGCTGCTGCTCAAAGCTGCGGTCGCGGATTTCGCCCAGTCGGTTGAAGAACACAGCCCTGGCCAACGCGTTACGCGCCTCTCCCTTGTTCAGTCCGGCATTGACGCGGCGGCGCAACTCCACGCTTTGCAACCAATCTAGAATAAACAGCGTGCGCTCAATGCGGCCCAACTCACGCAGGGCCACCGCCAAACCGTTCTGTCGTGGGTAGCTGCCCAACTTTCGCAGCATCAGCGAAGCCGTCACGGTGCCCTGCTTGATGGAGGTGGCCAGCCGTAGAAATTCATCCCAATGGGCGCGTATCTGCTTTATTTTCAACCGCTCACTGCTGATCATCGGTTTGAGACCGTCATAAATAACGTCACCGTGCGGAATAAATAATTTGGTCTCACCCAGGTCACGGATGCGCGGCGCGAACCGAAATCCTACGAAGGGCATCAGGCCAAAGACGTGATCTGTGAAACCAGCCGTGTCGGTGTAGTGCTCCTCAATCCGCAAGTCGGACTCGTGATACAGCAAACCATCAAGCACATAGGTCGAATCGCGCACACCGACATTGACCACCTTGGAACCGAACGGTGCGTATTGGTCTGAGATATGAGTATAGAAAGTGCGCCCCGGCTCCGAGCCGTGCTTCGGATTGACGTGGCCGGTACTTCGGGCCTTGCTACCCACACGGAAGTTTTGTCCGTCCGATGAGGACGTGGTTCCATCACCCCAGTGGGTGGCAAAAGGTTGACGGAATTGGGCATTCACCAGGTTGGCCAAAGCGGCATTGTAGGTTTCGTCTCGGATGTGCCAGGCTTGCAGCCAAGCCAGCTTGGCGTAGGTGGTGCCAGGGCAGGACTCGGCCATCTTGGACAACCCCAGATTAATGCCGTCAGCCAGGAGGGTTGTCATCAACAAAGTTTTGTCTTTGGCTACGTCGCCGGACTTCAGGTGGGTGAAGTGGTTGGTAAAGCCAGTCCACCCATCAACCTCCATCAGCAACTCGGTAATCTTGATGTGGGGTAGCAATGCCGCCGACTGGTCAATCAGTGTCTGCGCCTCGTCGGGTACTGCCGCATCCAACGGTGTGATCTTCAACCCCGTGGCCGTGGTGATGATGGCGTCTGGCAATTCATTGGCCACAGCCATCAAGTTGGCCGAGGCAAGCTGCGATTCCAGCAGCGTCAACCGTTCATGAAGATACTGGTCACAATCGGTTGGTACGGACAGCGGCAATTCGTTGGCCAGTTGCATAGCGGTGAACTTCTCGACCGGCACAAGGTACTCGTCAAAATCCTTGAACTGCCGGGAGCCCTGCACCCACACATCGCCAGAGCGCAGTTTGTTTTTCAGCTCAGACAAGGCGCACAACTCATAAAAGCGCCGGTCGAAACCAGTAACAGTTTTGACCAGCCGCGCCCAACGTGGAGTGATGAACTTGCTTGGGGCATCACTGGGCACCTGTTTGGCATTGTTGGAATTCATCAAACGTAGGGCCTCAACGGCGTCTAGTACGTCTTTGGCTGCGGGCGCAGCGCGCAGCTTGAGCACGGCCAGGAATTCCGGCGCATAGCGGCGCAAGGTGGCATAACTATCTCCCATGCGGTGCAAGAAGTCGAAGCTCTCGGGCTGGGCCAGCACTTGGGCTTCGCCGACGCTTTCAGCAAAATCTTCCCAAGTCAGCACCGACTCAATGGCCGCGAAGGCGTCAGTGCCGGTTTTCTTGGCTTCAATCAGCGCCAAGCCGATACGGCTGTAGAGACGTACCTTGTCATTGATGGCCTTGCCGGAGGCCTGAAACTGCTGCTGGTGCTTGTTCTTGGCTGCGTTGAAGAGTTTGCCGATGATGCGGTCGTGCAGGTCGATAATTTCATCGATAACAGTAGCCATGCCCTCAATGGCCAGCGCCACCAAGGTGGCATAGCGCCGCTGCGGCTCGAACTTGGCCAGGTCAAATGCCCGCATCTGTCCGCCCTCTCGGGCAATTTTGAGGAGACGGTTTTGATGTACCGCGTGCTCAATCCCGGCTGGCAGGTCAAGCGCTTGCCATGCCTTCAAGCGCTCAATATGCTCCAGCATGTGGCGCGAGTTTGGCTTCTTGGGTGACAGGCGTAGCCAAGCCAGCTTGGTTGTCTTGCTGCCTTCCTTATGGGTGAGCAGTTCGTCAAGGCGCTGACGATGGGAGCGGGTCAGTGGATCTGACAGGGACACATAAATGCGTTTGTTGGCACGGGTGATGGCTTCGGCACAAATTCGCTCAATGACGTCAACGGTGGGTAACAACACCCCCTTGCTACGCAGAGACTCGACCAGCGTACTTGCCAGTACGATGCCCTTGTCAGTCTGCAAGGCAAGCTCACCCAGGCTGTGCACTGCGGCCCGATAGTGGCTCAACGTGGTGAACGACTGAAATCCATAAGCGGCTTGGAGTTCCGAAAGATGTTCGCGCCGCGTTTCGGCACGCTGGTGCCCGTAGTCGTTCCAAGCCTCGCGGAGAACATTCAACTCCTTCGCTACAATGTTCAGTAAGTGGGCGGAAGGTTCGGCATCAACGCCCAGCAAGATACCGGGATAGCGCATGTAACAAAGCTGAACTGCAAAGCCCAACCGGTTCTGTGCACCGCGATGCTGGCGGATGAGTGCCAAGTCGACCTCGCTAAAGGTATACAGACGGATCAACTCGTCCCCGGCTGTCGGGATGGCCAGAAGACTTTCGCGCTCAGTTGCAGACAAGATCGAACGGCGGGGCATGCTGTTTCCTTCTTCTTAAAAACGGAGGTTTTTGAGAAGCCGCATCAAATGATTCGTGCGACACGCAAAGTCAAGGCACATTTCTTCTCGAAAATAGTTCTTGAAATGCTATTCTCAAACCACTACCCTGACAATGAGTTTCAATAAGGAGCAGCGTATGGGACAACTGGATCGCATCACTCAAGAACCGGATGTAATGGGCGGCAAGGCTTGTATTCGTGGAATGCGTGTCACCGTAGGCATGGTCGTGGGTCAGGTCGGTGCGGGACATAGCGTCGATGAAATTATTACGGACTACCCATACCTTGAACGCGAGGACGTCATGCAGGCGCTGCGTTACGCCGCTTGGCGGTCCGAAGAACGTGAGGTTATGCTGGCCTCTGCATGAAGTTGCTCGTCGATATGAACCTGTCGCCGCGTTGGATCGGTGTGCTTACCGACGCCGGATTTGAAGCGGCGCACTGGTCAACGCTTGGAGCGAAGAACGCGCCTGACTCGGAAATCATGGCCTATGCCAAAGCAACTAATTCCGTGGTACTGACTCACGATCTGGATTTCGGTGCGATGCTCGCCGCAACGCACGGCGAGAAGCCGAGTGTCGTGCAAATTCGTGCCGAGGATGTTAGCCCCGACGCTATTGGTATGCAGGTTATCGCCGCCTTACGGCAAATGGCGTCTGAATTGGAAGAAGGTGCGCTGCTGACGATTGACCCGAATCGTACGCGTTTGCGCGTCCTGCCGCTGCAACCACGAGGCTGATATGTTGATCGGCTACGCTCGTGTTTCGACTCAGGATCAAAACCTTGATCTTCAGATCGAAGCACTGAACCAAGCAGGTTGCAAGAAGCTTTTCGAAGACAAGATTAGCGGCAGCCGCGCAGAGAGGCCAGGGCTGGCCAAGTTGCTCGAAATACTGCGCGAGGGCGATACCCTCGTCGTCTGGAAGTTGGATCGACTAGGGCGTAGCGTCAAGAACCTGGTTGATCTGGTGGGCTCATTGCACAAGCAAGGCGTGCAGTTTAGAAGCCTCACCGACGCCATCGATACCGGCACACCTTCCGGTCGCTTTTTCTTCCATGTTATGGCCAGCCTAGCCGAGATGGAACGGGATCTGACTATCGAACGAACACGCGCTGGCCTGGAGGTGGCTCGCCAACTTGGCCGCAAGGGCGGCCGAAAGCGTCAGATGACCGACAGCAAGATTGAATCAGCAAAAAAGCTGCTGACTACCGGCGTACCGCCCCGAGATGTGGCCAAGAATCTTGGCGTATCGGTGCCAACGCTGTACCGATGGATTCCTGCGTCAACATTGATTTAGTAGAATGCTGCAATGCGCAAGATGCGCGACGTCGCATGCTGATAGAATGATTCTTCGAACTTCGGCTGTCGGCCATCAACGGCCATTCAGCCATTTCACAAAGCAGCCAGTACCACGTCGGCTCTAGTCAGATAGCTGTCGATGGCGGACTCAACCTGCTATTGAGTTGTCGGCTACGGCAATCGTTGTGGCCAGTTGGCCTGGGCGGCTTCTACGTTGCGTTTTGCCGTTGAGCTCATTTCATTTAAACCCAGATTGGCGAATCTGCGTGGTTGGCTATCTAAAAAGCGCCAAATCCGCTATTGGGCGTCGGACCTTCAGGTAAACGCACAGTCGTCTGCACCTCACTCCGACAAAAACAAACCGGCTCAAAGACGAACTCTAGGTTGGCCCCTGTAATCACGACCCAAATAGACGAACGCCGACTGACATGCCACCTATACTTAACCATTGACAATTGAACGGAGCACACCATGAGCTATCCCTATTCGCCAACTCGCCTCATTGACGCGAGGAGCGCGATGGTACGGATCGATAAGCCAATACGTGAGTGTGTGCTCGAGGGTGGCTGCCCACCGGGACGTCACTGCCCGCTGGACGGCTGTATCGAAGGAAGGTATACGGCGTATCGCAAGTCCAGCCTTTGGGAAATGATCGACCGCTAGCAATCGTCAACGCCAGCGCTTTGCGTGCTTTTGCAGGGCTAGCAAAGCCTCAGCAACCCGTTTCCAAGCAAAACCCCACCGGTTTCATCCGAGCACCAGTGTAGGAGCATTGTCTTGCGGGATCAAACTCACCGGGCAATCTCAAGCCCACCAAGGGCCGTTAGATTTCTGCCAAGACTCTGCGCCAGAGCGGGAGTCGATTCACTTTTCCTGATAAAGGTACTATGCTCAAAGAAGTTGCCCAATCCGGCATCAGGGGAAAGCCATGGCCACCAAAAAAACCAGCAAAGTCGCCAACCCGCACTTGCAGGATATTGAGCCGCCACCCACGCCCAGCGAAGCGGCCCCTGCCGAAATACCACCACCCGCATCCTTTCCAATTGTCGGTATTGGGGCGTCCGCAGGTGGGCTGGCGGCCTTTGAAGCGTTTTTCTCTGGCATGCCCGCCGACATTGATCCAGGCATGGCCTTCGTGCTGGTGCAACACCTCGCCCCGGAACACAAAAGCCTTCTCGCCGAGTTGATCGGGCGCCACACGCGCATGCCGGTGTTCGAGGTCGAGGATGGCATGGTGGTGCATGCCAACTGCGTCTACATCATTCCGCCTAACTACGACATGGCCTTTCTCAACGGTACGCTGCAATTGCTTGAACCGGTCGCACCGCGCGGCCAGCGGTTGCCGATTGACTTCTTTTTCCGTAGTCTGGCGCAGGATCAGCGCGAGCAGGCCATCGGCATCGTGCTCTCCGGCACCGCCAGCGACGGCACGCTCGGCGTTCGCGCCATCAAGGGCGAAGGCGGCATGGTCATGGTGCAGAAACCCGAATCCACCGAGTTCGACGGCATGCCACGCAGCGCCATTGCCACCGATCTGGTGGATTTCGTGCTGCCGCCGGTCGACATGCCGGCCCAGCTCATCGCCTACGCCCTGCACGCCTTCGGCAGGCTGCGCTCGCCCGGGGCCGTCCCGGGACCGAAGACCGAGAGCGCGCTAAAAAAGATCTTTGCCCTGCTGCGCAGCCAGACCGGCCACGACTTCTCGCAATACAAGCCCAGCACCATCCACCGCCGCATCGAACGGCGCATGGCGGTGCACCAGATTGAGGCCACCGACGCCTACGTCAAGTATTTGCAGCAGACACCGGCCGAAGTCGAGGCGCTGTTTCGTGACCTGCTGATCGGCGTCACTCATTTCTTCCGTGATCCGGACGCCTTCAAGGTGCTTGAGGAACAGGTCATCCCCCGGCTGATGGCCGACAAGCCCGTTGGTGCTGTCATCCGCGTATGGTCGACGGGTTGCTCCACCGGCGAAGAAGCCTATTCGCTGGCCATTCTCCTGCACGAGTGCATGGAGGCGCAAAAGCAGAGCTATACGGTGCAACTCTTCGCCACCGACATTGACAGCCGAGCCATCGCCACGGCGCGCGCCGGCGTCTACCCGGCCAGTATTGCCGCCGACATTTCCCCCAAACGGCTGGCACGCTTCTTTACCGCCGAATCGGGCGGCAAAGCCTACCGCATCAACAAGGGCATCCGCGACATGCTGGTCTTTTCCGAGCAGGACGTGATCAAGGATCCGCCATTTTCCAAGCTGGACCTGATCAGTTGCCGCAACCTGCTGATCTATTTCGGCGCAGACCTGCAAAAGAAGCTCATGCCCTTGTTCCACTACGCGCTGAACCCGCGCGGCATTCTCCTTCTCGGCACCTCTGAAGGCGTAGGTGAATCCGGCGAGCTGTTTACCGTGATCGACCGCAAATCCAAACTCTATCAGCGTAAGGATGACTCCGTTGGCGTGCCGCGTCTGACGCTCGGTCGCGTCCTGCCGACCCTGCGGGCGATCGATGCGACGCGCCCACCATCCCAGGGCACGCTGGCGTTCGCGGCGAAGCGGCCGCTACGCGAGCTGACCGAACAGGCGATCTTTCAGCAAATTTCGCTGTCCGGGGCCCTGGTCAACGCCCAGGGTGACATGCTCTACCTGCACGGGCGTACCGGCATGTACCTGGAACCCGCGCCCGGCGAGATGAGTTCCAATATCATCAAAATGGCGCGTGAAGGTTTGCGGCATCCGCTGACCGTCGCCCTGCACCAGGCAACCACCAGCCCTCAGGCCATTCATGTACCGGGGTTGAACGTCAAGACCAACGGGCATTTCACCCGTGTCAATCTAAGCATTAGCCGGGTGAAGTCGGGCCAGCCTGAGGCCACAGAGACGCCTTATGCCCCGGGATCGGCCGCCTCGTCGCTCTACCTGATTCTTCTGGAAGAGGCGCCAGCGCTCGACGCGGCCCTGACGCCGGTCTTGCCCGCCAAAACTGAGCTGGACGCTGACAGCCCGGAGTCAGTCACCGCCGCGCAGATCAGCGCGCTCAGGGACGAACTGCGCGCCAAGGAAGAATTCCTTCAGTGCACCCATGAGGAACTGGAGAGTTCGAACGAAGAGCTCAAATCCTCCAATGAAGAAATGCAGTCGGTGAACGAAGAGTTGCAATCGTCCAACGAGGAGATGGAGACCGCCAAGGAAGAACTGCAATCGGTCAACGAAGAATTGGCAACGGTCAACAACGAGCTGCAAACCAAGGTCGTGGATTTGACCCGCCTGAACAACGACATGAACAACCTGCTGGCCGGTACCGGCATCGCCACCGTGTTTGTCGATCATCAACTGCGCATTCTGCGCTTCACCCCGACGGTCACCGCGATTATCGACCTGATCCCTTCCGATGTCGGGCGACCAGTGGCCCACTTTGGCTCCAAGCTGCTCGGCTATACCGATCTACTGACCGACACCCAAGGCGTGCTGGACACGCTGATCCCCAAAGAGATTGACGTACAGACCGCACTGGGCGCGTGGTACACCCTGCGCATCCAGCCCTACCGTACGGTCGATAACGTGATCGAAGGCGCGGTGATGACCTTTGTGGACATCACCGAGGTAACCAGGACGAGGGATGCCCTGCGTAAAGCCAATGAACTGCTCCGTCTGGCGGTTGTCGTACACGATGCGCATGACGCCATCACCGTGCAGGATCTGGAAGGCCGCACCCTGGCCTGGAACCCCGGCGCAGTGCGATTGTATGGCTGGAGCGAAGCCGAGGCACTGGCGATGAACGTGCGCGAGCGGATCCCACTGGATCTGCGCGACGGCGCACTGGACACGACCATTCAGCTTGGCCGGGCGAAAGTGCTGGAGCCGTATCACACGCAACGGCTGTGTAAAGACGGAGTGGTCGTGACGGTCTCAATCATTTCCACGGCCTTGCTCAATGAGGCCGGGGAGATGTATGCAATTGCCACCACCGAACGGGTGAGAGAAGTGGTAACAGGCCATACTGAAGGGGGCAACTGATGAGCCGCCAGGATGCGGATGACGAGCGGCGCCGTGTCGCTGAAGCCCGTCTCCAATTGAGATCCCAGGCCAGCCTGGCCATGGACTCCAAAGATCTGCCCCGATTGGTCCAGGCTTTGCACGTTCACCAGATCGAACTGGAACTTCAGAACGAGGAGTTGCGCGCGTCGCAAATTGCCCTGGATGCGGCGCAGGCGCGCTATTTCGACCTTTATGATATGGCACCGGTCGGCTATTTCACGCTCAGCGAAGCCGGATTGATCCTGGAGGCCAACCTCACGCTCGCTAATTTGCTGGGGGTCAGCCGTGGCGCCCTGGTCACCCAGCCACTCTCACGCTTTGTCTTCGATAAAAGCGCGGATCACTTCTACCAAAAGCGCAAATTGCTCCTAAAAACCGGAAAGCCGCAGACCTACGAATTGCAAATGGTGATGAATAACGGCACGCCGTTTTGGGCGAGTGTGTCCAGCACCTTGGCGCAGGAAGCGGACGGCACCCCCGTGCTGCGTTTTGTGCTGAGCGACATCAGCGAGCGCAAGCAGGCGGAAACCGAACTTGAGAACTACCGCGACCATCTTGAAGAACTCGTCAGCGTTCGCACCGCCGAACTGAATCAGGCCAAAGTCGCGGCCGAGGCGGCCAATCTGGCCAAGAGCACCTTTCTGGCCAACATGAGTCACGAAGTCCGCACGCCAATGAGTGCCATCCTGGGCATGGCCCATATCCTGTGACGAGAGGGGATTACTCCGAAACAGGCGGAACGCCTCGACAAGATCGATACCGCGGCGGACCACCTGCTCGGCTTGATCAACGATATTCTCGACCTCTCAAAGATCGAGGCCGGCAAGTTCGTTCTCGAAGAAGCCCCGCTCACCATCGACAGCCTGATGGGCAATGTCCATTCAATCCTGAGCGAACGAGCGCGCGACAAGGGCCTGCTTCTGACCGTCGAGTGCGCGGCTTTTCCCGATAACCTCTTGGGCGATCCGACGCGCTTGCAACAGGCGGTACTCAATTACGCTACCAACGCCATCAAGTTCACCGAAACGGGGTCGGTCACCCTGCGCGCTATTCTCCAAGAAGATAGCATCGAGTCGGTTGTGGTGCGTTTTGAGGTTCAGGACAGCGGAATTGGTATTGCCAGCGAAGCCTTGCTTCGGCTGTTCCATACGTTTGAGCAAGCCGACAGTTCAATGACTCGTAAATATGGGGGCACCGGTCTCGGATTGGTGATTACTCGCCGATTGGCCGAACTGATGAACGGTGAAGCCGGGGCGGTGAGTTCACCGGGCGTCGGCAGCACCTTCTGGTTCACGGTCCGTCTGAAGAAAAATGAACACGAGGCTGGCATTGCCATGGCGGTGACCGCCGATGCTGAGCAACGGGTCCGCACACGCTATCAAGGTCGACGTATCCTGCTGGTCGACGACGAGCAGATGAACCTGTTTGTGGCGCAATATCTGCTTGAAAGCGCAGGGCTTCTCGTCGATACCGCAGCGGATGGTGAGCAAGCGGTGCACATGGCCAGTAAAAACGGTTACGCACTGATCATTATGGACATGCAGATGCCCAGGCTGAATGGATTGGAGGCGACCAAACAGATCCGTCCGCTTCCCGGCTACCGAGATATTCCGATTCTGGCCATGACGGCCAATGCCTTTGCCGACGACAAAGCACGCTGCTTCGCGGCTGGCATGAATGACTTCCTTGTCAAACCGATTGACCCCGAGCGGATTTTTTCGACGGTGCTGGCATGGCTGGAGCAGCCCGCGCCTTCGGCACCGCACTAACGAGCAAGGTACGAAGGATGCCATGATCAAGCGCCCTGACGACGAAGCGGGACTACGCCAACGCGCCGAGGCTGCTCTACGCAAGCGAACCACGTTGACGCCAGCGGGTCTTGACGCCTTGTCGCCCGAGGAAATGCGTCTGGCGTTGCACGAACTGAATGTGCATCAAATCGAACTGGAGATGCAGAACGAAGAATTGCGCGATTCGCAAATCGCATTGGATGCAGCGCGAGCACGCTATTTCGACCTTTATGACCTGGCGCCGGTCGGCTATTGCTCGCTGAGCGTAGCGGGGCTGATCCTGGAAGCCAATCTCACCCTCAGCAGTCTATTGGGCCTCGGCCGGAGCGAACTGGTCACGCAGCCATTCTCCCGTTTTATCCTCAAGAAAGATGCCGACCACTTCTACCAGCACCGCAAGATGCTCATCGAAACGGGTGAACCACAGACGTGCGAACTTCAAATGGTGACGCATGACGGCCGCTCGTTTTGGGCGAGTGTCTCCAGCGCCGTGGCCCAGGAGGTCGACGGCACACCATGGCTGCGTTTCATGCTGAGCGACATCAGCGAACGTAAAAAGATCGAAGCGGCATTGCGCGAGCAGACGGAATTTTTCCATCTGATCGCCGAAAATGTTGGAGACTTTATCGCCGTACTCGACCCCGAGGGGCGGCGACTCTACAACAACCCGTCGTATAGATCCTTTTTTGGCGATACCAATGAGTTACTAGGTACCGATTCGTTCGCGGAAATACACCCGGACGATCAGGAACGTGTCAGACGTGTGTTTGGCGAGACCGTAAACACCGGCCAGGGTCGGCCCCTTGAATATCGCCTCGTGCTGAAGGACGGGAGCGTCCACGAAATGGAGTCGCATGGCAACGTAATTAGAGATGAGGAAGGACGGGTCGAACGCGTGGTCGTTGTGTCGCATGACGTCACCGAGCGCAAGCAGACTGAATTCCTGGTGCGTCAGATGGCCTACCAGGATACGCTTACCAAGCTGCCTAACCGTCGCTTGCTCGATGACCGCCTGAGTCAGAGCATAGCCGCCAGCACGCGCAGTGGTTGCTATGGGGCATTGATGTTCCTTGATCTGGACAATTTCAAGTCATTGAACGACGTGAGCGGGCATGCCGTGGGCGATTCGCTGTTAATTGAGGCGGCGGAAAGACTGAAACGCTGTGTGCGCGAGATGGACACCGTGGCACGCATTGGCGGCGATGAGTTTGTGGTGATGCTGAGCGAGCTCGATGTGGATCGGGACGCGTCGGTTTCTGAAGCCAGGGTCGTTGCAGAAAAGATCCGCGCCGCCTTATCGGAACCTTATCTGCTGAGTATTCAGCACAAAGGCGAGTCCGTATCGACTGTCGAACATCGGTGCACAGTGAGTATCGGTGTGGCCTTATACATCGGGCATGATCTGACCCAGAGTGACATCCTCAAGTGGGCGGATAGGGCCATGTATCAAGCCAAAGAGGCTGGGCGAAATGTAATTCGGTTTTATGAATAGGTGGAAAAACCACTTGAGGAGAAACAACGAATTTACCTCAGCCGTTCAGTCTATCTATCAGTCCTTGATTTCCCGCTCCGTTATGCCAGTTACTCAATTACGAACGAATCCTTACGGCAGCCCGGCATCGGTCGCATAACCTGCAAGCGATGCGTGATTGTTGAAAAGAAAGGCGGCTTAACGCTGGAAGCCGCCGTAGTCAGACTGTGGGTCCGAATGACTCTTTTGGGTCGGTGGCGGCCAACTGGAACGTATCCAACAATCATTGCTGCTCTGCACCATTAACCAAGGTGAACGAATAGGAAGATCATTCGACTGAACGGTAATTCTTAACCGATTTCCAATGACATATGCACCCCAAACCTCTTTTTGGACAAATTCCGCCGGTTTTGGCTTAGAACCCTCTTAACGTACTTTAAATTCCGTTTTCTACAGCGACCCCGAGTTCGCGCAGGACCAGTTCGGACAGCAACGGGTTGGACTTCGTCAGTACCTGGTGCAGATCGCTCTGCAGGAATTGAGCTGAATGAAGCGCCTTGGTCATGCTTTCGGCGTCAAGCAGCGGTGTGTTGCCCGGAGGCAGGGGTACGGGGGATACATCTGACATGGTGATCTCCATTCAAAAAATGAAAAACGGGAGATCGCACGTCCCCGGATGGGAAGTGAAATCTTCCCGTTCGGGTGGTACAACTGAAGGAACCCCAAGCCTTGCGGCTGTTCCAGTCTCAGGGGCTAACTGGTCACAAACACCGATCGCAGGAGGCGACGGTGGTACGGCCAAATGCAAACGTAGTATGCGCTGATACGCGGCTTTTTCCAAGATGATGATAGCCATCACCCTCGAAAAAGCCCCCGAAAAAGTCGGGGAAAAGGGAGGAATCCAGATGCGGATTCCCCTCCAGTTGAATATGGCACCAATCAGACGTCTAGGCCGCACACGGGTAACTGACCCGGCACGGCGCAATGACAACGGACAGATGCCTGAGCAACGCTTCACCAAGGTGTCGCGCGATTTCTCTGACCGGCCGATAAACAATGCTCTGGCCAAGCAGTTCGTGCCCGATACCCTGACACAAACCCTCCACCAGATGCTCGGGAATGCCTTTGCAACGGGCATGCTCGCGCACGGTTGGCAGTCTCAACAACTCCGGGTTCTCAGGATGCCGAAAAAACGGATCGGTCGACCGACGTTTGGCGAGCCCCTTGGTCAGGGTATTGATGCTCGCCTCACGTCCATCGTAGATCTGCATCCTGAAGCCCTTGCCGGCATCGATATCGCGAACCTCCTTGTCCTTGAGATATTGGAGTAAACCCCAGCAGGGATCGTCAAGCGCGATCGGATCCATGATGTCGGCCAGTTTCCGCACCGGATACGGCGCAGGCTGCAGGGCAGCCAGATCAAAGGCAATGCCCTTGGTCGTGGCCACCAGATACCAGCGCTCGCGGGCTTCCAGCTCGCCCCAGTCGGTTCCCAGCAGCACACGTTCCTGCACGTCGTACCCCATGTCGCGCAACTGCGTCCGCAGGATCGCGGCCGAGGCGCTGCGCGCATAGGCTGGAACGTTCTCCTGGAGGAGAGCGACCGGATTCAACTTGGCGATCACGGCAATCGCCGGTGCAATAAGCGCTCCCACCAGAGGGTGTTCCTCGGGCAAGGCCAGCCTGTTTTTTGCCCGACCTGCAGGCGAAGCACCCGAGCACGGCAAGCCGAGCTCCAAAACGTCCACTTCAGGCAAACGCCGCATGACCTCTTCGTCGTACGCCAGCTCCTGCAGCGGCATGTTGAGCATGATGGTGGCCTCGTCAAACACCTCGTTGTGCACCATGGCGTGTTCCACCAGGTCAACGCGGATCTCGTTGGCCACCCGCGTCTGCGCCTGCAGCCCAGCATCCTCCAGACCGGCGTGCAGGGCATGCGAGAGAATGCCTCCCCCGCACGCCACACCCGCCGTATCCAGACACTGGCCAGTCAAGTGCGCCTGCAGCCGCGCCAGGCGCCGCTGCCGCCGTACCTCACTGGCCAGCAGCGAGACGTAGATGCATTGCTCGCCAAACACCACGCGTACCGCGTCGTGTCCAGCCAGTGGAGCCAGATCCTGACGTGAATTGATGTCGATCACCGGACTTACCGACGCGCCGCGCAGCTTGCGCGACACCGTCCGATCACCTTCGTGAGCGACACGCAACACCACGCCGTTACGCTGCAGCTCGACCGAAAAACGAATACCCGGCTCAAACCCGGCCCGCGACGCGGCCAGGGATTCGACCCACAGGTGGGGTGCGCCGCGCTTTTCGCGCAGACTCAGTACAGTGGCCATTTTCATGATGATTGATCCTCAAAAAAAGCGTGAGGACCGCCCCTGATGGGGACGGATCCCCACCAGGGTGGTTAAGAAAGGTTTGAAAGAAACGACCTGATGTGACTCAGGCGACCAGCCGCTTGGCCAACGCGACTTCGATGGAATCCCCGTTCTGATTGAGGATGTCCAACCCCGACTCCGGCATATCGCCCGAGGTGGATTGACTCACCGCAATCTTCTTGGCCATCAACTCAAGGCACGTCATCTGTGCCGTACCGCGATACCCCAGAAAATGCACCGCGACATCCTTCTTTTGCCCGATTCGCCAGGAACGGCGAGAGGCTTGTTGCAAGGTATAAACATTAAACCCGGTTTGCATATAAACGATGGTCGGGAAATCCAGCAGATCCAGACCGGTCTTGACGAGCTCCGGATTGGTCAGCAGGACATCGATCCCCCGCTCCACCTGATCCGCGACCCAGTCCTCCCGGGTCGTGGCACTGACGCTGGCGCGCAAGACCGCCACCCGTAAACCCTCACGTTCCAGGAGCACCTTCAGGCGCGTCGTGGTATCGCGTGTCCCGGTATAGACCGAGTACGCGAGCACCTTGCGCCCCCGGCGTTTTTCCTGTTTGCACAGATCAATCAAGGCCTGTTCCTTGGGCATGACCTCGTCCGCAGTGAACAGCGAACGTTGAAACGCCAACGTGGCCTTCGACCGGGGATGCCTCACCAGCTCATCCCGAAACGCACACTCCGGCCAGGCCAACAACACCTGCAGGACAACCCCCATTAACGTCGGGTCACCCTTGGCCAAGGCCTGCCGCAACTCAGCGCTCAAAATCTGCGAGAGCTTTTTGTACGCCTCAGCCTGCTCATCACTCATCTCGACTTCCGTGAAGTGCTCGGTATAGTCGGGCAGGACGCCGGCGCCGATGTCCGACAGTTTCATGAAGACTGTGCAGGGCAGCACATAGCGCATGATGCCCTTGGGGCCGAAGCCCGCACCCTTGGTAGTGCGCGCCGCGTCCTGCTTCTTACCTTTGGCCGTGCGATGTGACTCGCCCGACGTTTCCTTGAAGACGTCTTTCAATACGCCGTGATCACGCATGAAACCCATGGCCGCGCTGCCCAGGGTGCCGCGCGCATTGATGCGATAGCCATCCTCAATCATCGCCCGTGGATTCAGACGCCAGAGTAAATAGAACAGATCGTCCGCGTAGCCGCCCATCAAGGTGCCAGTGAGCAACAGCGTCTTGCGACACTTGCGCGCCAACACCCCCATGGCCTGCCCTTGAGCCGATCCGTCGTTCTTGTACTCATGCCCTTCATCCACCACCAGCAAGCCGAAATAGCCTTGCGGGAGATAGCGCTTGATGAATTCGGAGGGTTGGTAATCCCCCTGGCCGAACGAAAACTCCGTGTTGGCCATCGCCCGTTCCATGCGTGTTGCCTGCCGATCAGAAAACACCAGCTCGCCGTTCTCGTCCATCAGATTGATGAACTCGTAGACGTTGTCTTCCAGCATCGAACCGAGCAGATCCTCGCCAAACCGCGTGACGAGGGCCTGCGCGGTCTTTTCGCCGATGGTCGGCATCTGCTGCAGCGCATCGAGAACAATCTCTCGACGCGGACGCATCGCTTTTCCCTTGTGGGTGAGCGACCACAGACGACTGCCACAGGCGGTACACGACACCCGGTTGAGATCGAGTGCCTCCTGGGCCATGGCCGGTGACATCGGAACATCCGTTCCATCGACCATCGAGTGCGTCAGATACACGCCACAGTCCGGACAGGACGCATAGCGGGCCTGATGCATGCCCCCGAGCTCGTCGCGATACACGGTGCGACGAACCGCGAAGGCCGGTTTCCAGTGGAAGCCCATGCGCATGCGCACGCGACCAAGGATGAAGAACTCCGGCACCGTGGGCGTCTCACGCAGGGCGCGCAGGCTCAGGAGCTTGCGCAGGGTATCCGGACCGTTGAGGATCCAGACCCGCGCCCCCGGAACGGTCTGCTTGATTTCTCGCCGCCACTTATAGACCAGGTGCGGCGGTGAAATCACCAGCGTCCGCGCGTAGGCTTTGCTCTCTGCGTATAGAACGGCAGCCGCGGCAATGGCCATGATGGTTTTGCCGGTGCCCATTTCCGCGTTGATAATTGCGGACGAGTCGTCGGCATCGCAAAGCAGTGCCGCCACGGCCTGCACGACTTCGCGTTGCGCCGGAAACGGCTGACGCAGCAGGCCGCTCATGACACGATCGCGAGCCGGATTGGCCTCGCCGTTGTAGATGGGTGGATTCTGTTCGCGGACGGCGCCGAGCAGCGATTCACCAAAGGTTGAAACAAAGTCGCCGAGCGCAAACTCGACCGGTGCCGGCAGCCGGGGCTGCGCAACGGATTGAAGGGCTAGATTCATCAGGGATCTCCGGAAGACTGAAAGAAATGCGGAGACGCCCTCCCCTGGCGGGAAAGACGATCCCCGCACGGGTGGTGGTTGATACGCCGGCACGCCGGCTCAAAACGCCTGAAACAGGCGCGGACGTTCGATTACGCGATCAATACTCGTCAGGCAGCAACAAGGTCGTGACCGATCGTCCAGATCGTGTTCTCGCCAAACCCCTTGCAGGGTGAGTCGGGATCGATCGGATACGCCGAGAGGATGCGATCACCGTGCTTGACGGCCGCGTCATTCTGTTCGGCATCTGAAGTGACACCCCAGTCACCACGGGCATGACGCGCCAGCAGAACGCCAGGACGGACCAACCCGTCTTTGATCAACGACTCAACACCCTGCGTACAGACCACCTGACCCAGGGCAAACAGCGTTGGTTGGCTTACGGTACGTTGAGGTCGACGTATCTGGTGCAAGGCGCTCCGGAGGCGTTCCTCTGCTTCCTTCGGCACTTTTCCCGGATTCAGGGTCAGTGCCTGCATGGCCACGGCCGCTGAGACAATCTGCTCGAAGTCCGCGG
Organism: Betaproteobacteria bacterium; assembly: GCA_020047725.1. Lineage (GTDB taxonomy): Bacteria > Pseudomonadota > Gammaproteobacteria > Burkholderiales > Rhodocyclaceae > Propionivibrio. The sequence continues at coordinate 5,721 of JAIFNM010000218.1, read as the reverse complement.
GCAGCGCCAGGTGCGCGCCGTCCACGTGTCCGATCGGCGGCGCATTTCCCGCCGACAAAGGCGTGATCAGCTCGTCGCCCATTAGGCTCGCGCCAATGATCAAGCAAGGGAACGGGACAGAGCTCGCGGATCAACAACCACATCCGCTGCGCAAAGGCTTCTTCCGTTTCCCCGAAGCGCAACACCCGCACGCGGCGGTTGCTGCGATCCGGTTTGACGAGCTCGCCCTGGTACAGCCAGGCGTGTGTGAGGTTGCCAAAAAGATTGCCACGTGGCAGACGCCCAGTGAGCTTTTCGAGGGCACCCGGATCTGAAACCTTGACGCGATGCGTCTCGGATTCATGGGTGAGCGTAAAGGCATCGAATCCGCCGTTAGTGACCGGCAGGGAAAACGACGCCAGAAATTGCAGGAGGGCCGTATCGCGCCCGTAAATGGAGAGGAACAGCAGCTCGCCGGAATCGTCGCGCAGGGCGGCGTCGACAAAAACATCGCTGCATTCGCGCACGGCATAGAGTCGTGAGGAGGTGGATTGCATGGGGATGGCTCCAAAGGAATGACCTGCAGCGACTGATCCGGGCGGATCAATCGCGACAGGCAAAAGGGACTGATTCAGAGAGACCGATCAGGCGATCGGCAGGTAAGGCTGGTTGCGGGCGACCACGGCACTATTCGTGCGACGGTTGCTGGCTTTCTCAGCGGCAAGCAGGGCGGCGACCTGAGTCGCGTAGCGCGCAGGCCGGTCAGGCGCCTCCGCAAACGTTCCATCCGGACGCAACAGACGCGGACCGCCCAGGGCGAACTCGACGGCCACGAAGGGACGCAGAATGCGTCCGTAGACGATGGCATGGGCCTGTTCGGCGCCCATCTTGAAAATCACCGGATCCATGTCGTCGACGGTCATCATGAACACTTCTTCATGCAAAACCGACACGACGGCGCAAATCAAGTCCGGATCAAAGACACACAGGGCTGCGCTGACGCGTTGCTCGGCGGTGACCGCTTCAATAACGAGGCTATTCATGGCGTACTTCCTTTGAGAGGTAATTCAGAGGAAGCACGTCCCGTAGCGGGGAACATGTCCCCCGGAACGGCTGAGTAATATACGGCGAGCGGCTTACAGCATTACGACCAGATCAGCTCAGGCCAGACCAATGGCGTCTGGACAGGCGTTTCCTTGCGGACGCTGTCCTGGGCACGGATCGGGCTTGCCACCGTTGCTTTTTGGCTGAATCGTGAGATCCAGGCAACGAAGCGAGCGGATCGCTGACCCCATGTGTAGGCTTTCGCGTAACGCACCCGAGACCGTTGAACGGTATCGCGCGCGCGCAGGTAGATCCCGGCATAACGATTCTTCTGCGCCGAATTACTGTCCAGGTACTCGACAATAATCCGGGCCGTCGTTGCTTCGTTGATGCGGGCGACCAGAATCGTCCATTGTGCAACGTCCATGGAGAGCATTTGAGTGCTCAACAACTGGATGGCATCGGAGGGCGTGCACTGAGAAGCGGACTGAGAAGCGGATGGTGATTTGTTCATGACGATCTCCTGATTCATAAATGAAAAACGGGAGATGGCACGACCCCGAAGGAGAAGTGAAATCTTCCCGTTCGGGTGGTACAACTGAAGGAACCCCAGACCATAAAGGCCGTACCTGTGACAGGGGCAGACAGGTCACCGTAGCGCTAGAAAAACCAGCGTACGTACAGCAGAAGCAATGACGATTATATACTTTTAGCTGATCGTCACAATAGCGCCCAATTGCGGTCCTGGCGTGAACTCCAGACCACGGATGACCGGCACGAACACGTCGGTCAGCGTGTGCGTCTCGGTGATCGAGCCGTCATCATGGGTCGTGAAATCCACGTTCTCGCGTTTGCTCTTGTACGTATCCCCCTTGACCAATAGAACCCGGCCATCGGGAGCACGCACTTCGCCGTAGATCTGCCCGGCCGCCAGCGCCAGCGCCAGATGCCACGGACGCATGGCTCGCAAGGGACGACGCAGTTCGCGCTGGACCTGGCCGAAATGCATTTCGAAGCTCGGCCACAAAGTCTGGCCTCGATATCGCTGCAATTCGGCACCGAGTTGCGCGGCATCGATCCGTACCGCATGAAAGCGCCAGTCCGGCTCGGCGAAATCAGCGTCCGGCACGACATAGGGCATGTCACACCAGTCTTCAGGTAACACGTCCTGCAGGTGATCGCCACGGCCGAAGGCTTCGATGGTTTTGGCCACCGTCGGATCCGGACGTTCGCTGCGCTTGCGCACACCAATGATCACCGCCTGCTTGAAACGCGTTTCAGGGGCCATGCTGCAGTGCACCCGTTCAAAGTTTCTCGCAACCAGATGGGCGAACTCGTTGTCGAGCACGTAGTGTGGAACGATCAGCACCAGGATGCCCCCGTAGCGCAAGGTTCCGAAGGTGCGCCGAAAGAACATCTTTTCCAGACGATCGCGCTTGGTAGTGTCACCGGTCTGGGCTTTGTCGGAGACGACATCGCCGTAGGGTGGATTGAGAAAGAGCAGGCCGATCGAACGCGGCGAGCACACCACATCATGGATGTCACTGTGCAACACCGTGTCGAGCAGGCCCTTGGCATGCCAGGCACGCTCGGCATCGTATTCAACGCCGAACGCCTGCACTTGAGCGCCGCCCTCGGTCAGATGATGCTTTACTTCGGCCAAGGCGACACCTTCTCCACAACACGGATCGAAGATCCGCAACGTTCCCGCACGGCTATCGAGGGCGTTGAGAATACGGCTGGTGGTCACCTCATCGGTGGGGTAGTACCCGTTTTTGATGAAGCTATGAGCCAGTCTTGAAAACATGAGTGCCATGCGAAATACCTCCAGGCGGATGGATTGAAAAACACCCAGAGCCGACCCCAACGGGATCGAACCCGATGGGTGCAAAGACATACAACAAGGAACCCCGGGAAGCGATGCTTCCGTTTCTGTTTCAGGGGCTGACAGACCTCGACACAGCCAGATGGCCATGGCACAACAGTTTCCCCAAGCGCACTCCAATCAAGAAGAGTGGGCTTGGGGAACCCGTCGCGGGTTCTGATTCGAGCGCACAGAATCAACAAAACAACGTGCGCGATGCGGCAGGAACAAACGTAACCCTCGTCGCCATGACGTGGAACCAACGCTCCAGCCTGTCGTGGCGAGGCCTCCGGCGATGAGGGCCGAAGAGGCCGAATGCCTGGGCGCACTGAGTGCGCGAAACGCCGCAGCCTGTCGGTCGGCTGCCCACCTGATTGGTAAAGCCGTCCGTACGGCAGGCTTTCCGATGCGGCGAAACGTGTGGCGCCGTATTGGAAAGCCCGTAGAACGGGCTGGTTGTGGTTTATTGAAGCATTGGATGACCGGGTGGATACCAGGTCTGGGTGGCTGACTTGAACTCGTAGCCCAATTCTTCCTTGAGCCGCTGACGCTGCCGGCGGAACTGCATACGCTCGATGGTCGGATCCAGCTTGACCGGTTCCAGCGCGGCAACCTGCGCCTGAAGCTCCGGACCAAAGAGCTGTCGATCCGCGTCATCGTCGGCCCTTGCTGGCGCCTCGGATTTCTCCGGTGTGTCGGGCGCTTTCGGCTCGTCACGACGGGGAGCTGATGACCGCTGGGTGCGGGTCGATTGAACGGCGGGTTGCGGCGTCTGAGGGGGCTCAGGCGCTGCAGGGGCAACGGGTGGCGTGCTTTCAAACGCCGGATCGGGTTCCTGCGGTTCGCGGGATTCCGATCCGGCACGTTGTTGGCCGTCGATCTGCAAGTCCGCCAGTTTGGCGCGAACTTCGATCACCATCCGCCCGTACGAGGAATAGGACCAGGGAAAGATCTGCTGGATCCAGAACTGGCCGGTGTAGACGCCTTCATCGAATTGATCAAGGACGGCATCCTTGACGCGGAATTCGCCGATCTCGGTTTCAAGATCGCCGACACAAAATGAGCCGTTACTGCCGTTGATACGTTTGATGCGCAGCTTGCCAGGGAGGGAAATAGGCATGGTGTTCTCCAGGAGGTGGAAATAAAACGGAGACCATGCCCCTTGCCGGGGAAGGATCCCCGACGGGTGGTGAAGAGCGGAAACCGCCAACCTCGTGAGAGATCGGCGGGTTTTGATTCAAGGTGCGTGTGCGGGTTTCCAATCCGAACACTTAACTGAGTTGCTTTGATGCGCAGGTGAAACCACTTAACAAGACATCAGGGAGCTCTCGAACGTACTTAACCCCAGACCTTTCGGTCGTACCTGTGGCGTCGTGTTTTTAGCGAAACACGTAAAACGCTGGAAGATCAGTGCTGTCCGAAACAGTGCGCTGGCACCGCTTGGGACAGCAACCTTCTTACGAAAGTTGTCTGTTGTTTGTGACGGCCTATTCTACCAAAGAGCCTTGGTGTCCATGGCGGCTTTCCACCAACAAATCCGGATAACCGCCAAATCAGAGTTGGTTTTGAGTCCAGTTCCCACTGGCCAACGCCGCGATCGCTTCACCGTTGTCGGGCCAGTATTCGGCCGACTCTCGACTGAACGGGCCCTCTTCATCGGTTTGCGTACCGATGAAGAACCCGCGTGCGGATTGCAGCACCTGTAATGGAAGAGTGAAACCGTCTTCCAGCGCAAGTTGTCCGATCGTCATTTTTCGTCTCCTTAAAGGGAAAACGGACCCTTTCTCAGCGAGAAGGATCCGTCGGATGAATTACTTCAGGGGGGCGATCAACCGTGGGTTCCGGTGCGAGCGTTGCTATGCTCTTCGGCGCCTTGGTCTTCGGCAGATTCCGGCAACATCAAGGAGGTTTGAACCAAACCGTCCTCATTGATGCGGTAAACAACATCACCGTCGATTTTTGCGTAGGTGATCTGGAGCAAACGACCCTTGATCAGGGCGGTTGTTTCCGTCTCGCCTGTTTCCTTCCATTGGTTGTTTGCGTCGCGCACCTTGGACTTGCGTTCATAGACATGCGCGTAAATGTCGCCGATGGCAAAACCAACGATGACTTTTTTGTTGTCTTGCACCGCAGGCATCAATGCTTGGACGATGTCCTGGGCATCTTTACCGGAGACACGGCAATCAAACAACGAGGTGCTGGGATCTTCCGAGTCGCCGTGCAGTGCGTTGACGGCGCACGCGAGGAAGGAATCTCCACGACGTCCGCCTTTACCCTTGGTGGTCACCATGCGGACGCGATTCAGATAACCGACACCGCGAGTATGCAAGTCAAAGAACTTCTTTTGACCTTGCGCAGTGTTGGACGTGGATTGTGCAGCGGATTGTTGTTGGTTCATGACGATCTCCTAATTCATAAATGAAAAACGGGAGATCGCACCACCCCGAATGGGAAGTGAAATCTCCCGTTCGGGTGGAAACTGCTAAGTTGTACCCCAGACCAAAAGGTCGTACCAGTTACAGGGGCTGACAGGTCACCGTAGCGCTAGAGGACTAGACTACGTACTGCGAGAAGCAGGTTCATTCTTACGCACTAATCATATGCTCGTCAAGTGTTTTTCAAAGCCAAGTGCATGCGACTCGCCAGGGGGCCTACCGATGAAATCACAGACTCTTCGACCTAGGCAGTGTCATGTCGGCACTGGCCATGAAGGTTAGCAAGGCGTACTTAGGCGCCCAGGTGGCGAAACAGCACGTCCTTGGGATTCCCCGGCAATGGAATGGCGGTTAGCCGACCAATCTAGGGCCATCGTCATAGCAAAGCCAGGGCTGTAC
>JAIFNM010000147.1 GCA_020047725.1 Betaproteobacteria bacterium | reverse complement strand
CGCCTGCAAGCGCGCGACACCTGGCAGGGGAAATTTTTTCAGGACACCCCGGGCAAGCACCGACAGACGCACACCACCACGTTTCATTGGCCGCCAAACAACATGAAAACAGGCGTTTAACGTTAATTTTTTCACGTGCCGGTGTTACGAACACCATTAGCATGTAAACTCGCAAAATCGTTTTATCGACAACGAGTGCCACAGGTTATCGCCATGAACAATACTCGCAGCAAGTATCAAGTACATGCCGTGGTTCAGGGCGTCAATTACTCCACTGCGCACTTCGATGACGCCGAAGCCGGATTCCCGCTGGAACGGCGTCTCAACCGGATCGAGCGGGTTGTTGCCAGCTACCGGGGCAAGATAGACCGCCGCTTCAAGAATGGCCTGCTCATGACTTTTGACACGGCCGACGCCGCACTGCTTGGTGCCTGCGAAATGCAGCTTCGCTGTGCCGTACTGCCGCAGGTATCCAAACACCGGTTGGCGTTGCGCATCGGCATTCACCAGGGCGTTGTCCGGCAACGAGCGATTGACGACACTGACAACACCCCGGAAGTTGCAGAAAGACTGGCCGTCGTCGATAACGGCATCCTCGTTTCGGGCCTGGTTATCGACGCACTAAACCCGGAGCTGCGAAAAATATCGCGCCCGGTGGAGTTTTCCAGCGCCGAACTATCCACCCACAAGATTGACTGGCGAAGCGAGATTCCTTCAGCAGCGTATGGTGGCGAGTCCTTCTGGCCGACCAACATGGGCAGCCTGCCGATCGGCCCCTACCTGCTCCTGCACTACGGCATGAAAACTCTTGATCTGACTCTGGACAACCCAAGCGTCACGATTGGTCGCGATCCTCAGAGTGAATTCACGTTTCCCGCAATCATTGCCGGATCGAACGGCTTGAGAACAGTATCGTCCTGACCGACACGAGCACCAACGGAACCACCGTCATGCGGGACGGAGCGTCCGAACTGCTGGTAAAAAACGCCAATGCCATTCTAAAGGGCAAAGGGCTGCTGTTCTTCGGACGCCCCTTCAATGGCGAACGTCGTGGCGGAGTCCGGTACGAATCGAACTGAAACATTCAGTTCGACTGAGTAAAAAAAAGCGGACCCCATCACAGAAGCCCGCTTTTGAGACACCGAAACACGAAACGGTTTACATCACCGCGCCCACCTGCCACGGCAGGAATTCGTCATTGCCGTAGCCTAGCTCTTCGCTACGCACCTTCTCGCCGGACGCATAGCGAATGATTGCGTCGAAAATCCGTTGGCTGATCACCGGCATCGGCACACCCGTAATCAGGTCGCCGCAATTGACGTCCATGTCGTCGCGCATGCGCTCGTACAAGGCGTTGTTGGTCGCCAGCTTGATGGTCGGCACGCCCGCGCAACCAAAGGCCGAACCGCGCCCGGTAGTAAAGCAGATGATCTGCGCACCGCCCGCCGCCTGCCCAGTTGCCGAAACGGGATCGTAGCCCGGCGTATCCATATAAACGAAGCCCTTGGCGTCAATTTGCTCGGCAAAAAGGTAAACACCGTTGAGCGTACTCGTCCCGCCCTTGGCTACCGCGCCAAGCGACTTTTCCAGGATCGTCGTCAGGCCGCCCGCCTTATTACCTACGGAGGGGTTATTGTCCATTTGGCTGCCGCTGCGGGAGGTGTATTCCTTCCACCAGTCAATGCGGCCGATCAGCTTCTCGGCAATTTCCGGACTGGCGGCACGACGCGTAAGCAAGTGCTCGGCACCGTAGATTTCCGGCGTTTCCGATAGAACGGTCGTCGCGCCATGCGCTACCAGCAAATCCGACGCGCCACCCAGCGCCGGGTTGGCCGTGATCCCCGAATAGCCGTCCGAACCGCCACAATTCAGCCCAACGATCAGATGGCTGACCGAAACTTCTTCACGCGTGTAGGCATTGGCACGCTCAAGCATCTCGCCGACTTGCACAATGCCCTTCTTGATTGCTGCCGTCGTACCACCCTCTTCCTGCATGATCAGTTTTTGCAGCATTCCCGGCTCGTGCGCACCGATCATTTCGACCAGGGGTGCGATCTGGTTCTGCTCGCAGCCGAGACCGACGAACAGTACACCCGCAAAGTTCGGGTGCTTCGCGTAGCCGACCATGGTGCGCCGCAGGATCTGCATTCCTTCACCTGCCGTATTGATGCCGCAACCCAGCGGGTGCGGCAGGGCAATGACGCCGTCGATGTTCGGATAGGCCGCCAGCCGCTCTTTGCTGAAATGGCTGGCAATCGCACGCGTCACGGTCGCCGAACAATTTACCGACGAAATCACCGCGATGTAGTTGCGCGTGCCGACCTTGCCGTTCGGGCGCTTGTAGCCCAAGAAAGTCGCTGGAGTCGCCACCTTCTGCGTTTCGTGTTTGCCCTGGCCGATACCATAGTCGCGTTCGAATTCACCCATGCCCAGGTTGTGGGCATGGACATGCTGACCTGCTGCGATATCGGCGGTAGCAAAACCAATGATCTGGTTGTAGCGATGCACGGCGTCGCCGCTCTTGATGTCATGTGCGGCGACCTTGTGGCCAGGCGGAATCAGAGCGCACACGGTCAGGTTTTCTGACGCGATGAGCGCGCCGGGGACGAGTTGCTGGGTCGCGATCAGCACATCATCGTTGGCGTGCAAACGAATCACTGAAGATTGGGTCATTTTTCTGCTCCGAAGCGCGTGCCAAACGATTTCGCGGCACACATAAAACGATCAACCCACCCGCAGCGCGTGCGCTGAGGGTGGTTCAGCCAAGCCGCTAATACGTTATCAAAGCTCGGCCATGGCCGCTTTGACACCAACTGCCTTGATCCGTGCCAGCGACGTTGATGTTTGTTCGGCCAGCCCGGCCAGTTTGGTCAGATCCTCGCCCCATAGACGAACATCGGCAAGCAGCGTCGTTGCGACCTTGTTGATATCGCCGGCGTCCTGCCATGCTGCATCCAGGATCGCGAGCAGATCGGCGTTGTCGCGAATCGGGTAAGACTGCCCTTGGCGCGTGCCTTCATACTCACCACCGGCAACAAACTTGCCGTGGTAGAAGTTGAGCAGCGCCGCCAGCGAGAACGAAAGGCCGGCCGGCGCCTTGCCGTGTTTGGCAATGAAGTCTTTCACCGTCGGCAGAACGCGAACCTGCCACTTGGAGACGGAGTTCAACGCAATCGAAATCAGCTCATGACGGATGTGCGGATTGGCGAAGCGCTCCATGATTGTTTCAGCATAGGCTTTGCGCTCCGCATCAGGCAGCGGAACGAAGGGAACAATTTCTTCAAACATCACCTTGTTCAAATACTTCGAAACGACCGGATCTTCGGTCATCGACTTCACTGTATCCAGGCCGGAGCAGAACGCGGCCAACGAACTGGCGGTGTGCGCGCCATTGAGGATACGAACCTTGCGTGTGCGGTAAGGCTGCAGGTCGCTGGTCCACACTACGTCGAGGCCTGCCTTGTGCAACGGCAACTCATCAGCGATTTCTGCCGGGCCTTCGATCACCCACAGCAGGAAGGGCTCGGCCGCCACCATCAGCGGATCGGTGTAGCCTAACTGGGCGTAGAGTTCTTCCGCTTCAGCGGCTGGGAAGCCAGGAACAATGCGGTCAACCAGCGTATTGCAGAAGACGTTGTGCTCCTTAACCCAGGCTATGAAGTCGGCGGGAAGCTTCCAGGCCTCGGCAAATTGAAGAACGTAGTTGCGCAGCTTGGTGCCGTTGGCTTCGATCAGTTCGCAGGGCAGGAACACCAAACCGGATTGCGCTGTTCCGCCCAGCGCCTTGAAGCGCTTCAGCAACAGCGCTGTGACTTTGGCCGGGAAATTCGTCGGGCACTGACCGGCATCAAAAGCCTCTTCAACATAGGCGATACCTGCCTCAGTGGTATTGGAAATCACGAAACGCAGCGATGGGTCCTGCGCCGTTTCCAGCATGGTATCCCATTGCGCATACGGATTCAGCGTGTTCTTCACGCAGCTGACGACACGGCGCGAATCCACCGCCACACCGTTCTGCACGCCGCGCAGCAGAACAGTGAAAAGGCCATCCTGTGCATTCATCAGATCGGCGATACCACGTGCCAGCGGCTGCGCGACAATCACCTCGCCATTGCACAGGCCGGCACCATTGGCCATGTCGATCATCCAGTCGGCAAAAGCGCGCAGGAAGTTGCCGTCGCCGATCTGCAGGATACGGACGGGCTTGAGACTGGAAGCCGCGCTGGCTTCTACGTTGAGCTTGCCAGCGGCAAGCAGGGATCTGTTCAGGTTTGGCACTTTGACTTCTCCGTGTATTGGTTCAGTTGAATAGTCGTTTTTGCTCCAACATTGGGCTCAGAACAGACAGGTCACTTTCAGATAGCGATCCGGATGCTCGGCGATATCGACAACCGTCGCCGGGGCATCATCCATCGAAACAGCCTTGGTCAGCAGCGCCGAAACGTCGACTTTTCCTTCAGCGATTAAGCGCAGGCTTTCCGGGAACTTGCCAACGCTGTTCCGCGAGCCGTAGATCGTCAGTTCTTTCTTGGTGAACAACGAGGTCGGCATCGGCGTGTCGGCCTTGGAGTAGCCGACGAAGGAGATGCGCCCGGCGTAGGCAACGTAGTCGATGGAATTGCGAACGGCCCGTGCATCACCGGAAGCTTCGATGACAACTTCGGCCATGCGGCCCTTGGTGATTTCCTTTATGCGGGCAATGGAGTCCTCGGTCACCGGGTCGATGACGTAGGGAATGCCAAGACTTTTGGCACGTTCAAGGCGTTCCTTGACCGGGTCGACGACGATGGGGATGGCACCAATGATCAGGGCGTAGAGCGCGCAGAGCAGACCGATCTGGCCGCAACCGGTAATCACGACATGTTCGCCAGCAACAACCTTTGGCTGATTGACGGCATGCATGGAGATGACGAGCGGCTCGGCCAGCGGGAGGAGTTCCCACGGGATATTGTTGGGGGCCTTATGCACCAGGTGGCGCGGATGGGAAATGTATTCGGCCATGCCGCCATCGATATGCACCCCGAGGACGGTGAGGTTTTCGCAGCAGTTGGTGTGGCCGATCGAGCAGGGGTAGCAGGTCCCGCAGTAGACGTAGGGTTCGAGGACGACGCGGTCGCCAGGCATGAGGGTGGTTTCATCTTCAGGAACTTCGACGACCTCACCGGCGATTTCGTGTCCGATGATGCGCGGGTAGGTGACCAGCGGGTTGGTTCCCTTGTAGGCACCGATGTCGGAGCCGCAGATGCCGGCGCTGCGTACCTTGATGAGGATCTGGTTGTTACCCCGTTTGGCGAGGGGAACGTCGACCAGGGAAATTTCTCCGGGTTGCTTCAGACAGACTGACTTCATGGTTACTCCTGATTATTTCAAGCAAGATAAATAGAATTGGGTAATCCGTATTGCTAACCCGAATCAACGAATCACATTGGCACCCAGTTTGCCAATACCAGCGAGAGTGGCGGGTAGAACGCCGTAGCCATCAAGGTTACGAGCAATGCAACATAGAACGGCCCGATCTCCCTCATGTACTCGTCAAGCTTCACTCCGGTCAGATTGCAGGTCAGGAACATGGTCGTCCCGAACGGCGGCGTGATCGCACCAATCGACAGATTGAATATCATCATGATTCCGAAATGCACCGGATCGATCCCCAGCGTATTGACCGTGGGCATCAGCAGCGGCGTCAGCACGATGATGGCGGCGTTGCCATCAAGGAACATGCCGACCACGATCAACAGCACGTTGACGATCAGGAGGAAGGCTACCGGACTCGTCGAAACGCCCATCAGCATGGTGGTCACATCCGACGCCACACCTTCCCAGGTCAACACCCAGGCAAAGCCGGCCGAGGCCATGAGAATCAGCATGATCGAGCCGTTGGCGCGCGCTGATTCGGCAAGTGCGCTCTTGACGTCGGCCCAGGTGGTTTCGCGATAGGCAAAGCCCACCGCAAGCGCATAGACGCAGGTCACGGCACCAGCTTCGGTCGGCGTGAATACACCGTAGCGTATCCCGCCCAGAATCAACACCATCAGCATCAAACCCCAGAATGCGCCGACTGACGCCCGGCCGATTTCGCCGATTCCGGCCATCTTCGCCCGCGTCGGTTTGTAGCCGCGCTTACGCGACACGACATTCACGGCAACCATCAGAAGAATGGTAAGCAGAACACCGGGCCCCATTCCACCCATGAACAGTTTGCCGATGGAAGTATCGGAGACAAAACCATAAATGATCAACCCGATTCCTGGCGGCAGAATCGGACCAAGAAGCGCCGAGGCCGAGGTCAGAGCGGCTGCAAACGGGCGGCTATAGCCGTTCTTCGTCATTTCTGGAACCAGCACCTTGCAGATCATCGCCGCATCAGCGAGACCGGCACCGGACGGCCCTCCGATCAGCGCGCCGAGAACCACGTTGGTTTGCGCGAGGCCGCCACGCATGTGCCCGGACAAGGTATCGGCCAGAATCAGCAAGCGATTGGTAATCCCGGTGTAGTTGAGGATCGAGCCGAGCATCATGAAGAACGGAATGGCCAGCAGAGGTAGATTGTCCGCGCCACCGATCATGCGCTGGATGACCATCACCGCCGACATGTCCTGAGCTATAAAGAAATAGGTGAACGTTGCCGCGCAGATCGCGAAGGCAACAGGAACATTGATGCCGAACAGCGCGAGCATCACCAGACAAGCGATCAGGACGCTCATTGCGCAGACTCCTCTTGATCATCCAGATCAGTAGTGTTTTTCTTGCCTCTAAGGCTGTTCCAGAACATTCGCCCGTAGTACATGAGCATGAACGAGCAACAAACGGGGATGGAGGCATCGATGTAGCTGTAGGGAATGCCCAGAATCGGCGTGAGCTTTGTATGCCCCTTGATGGTCAGGACGATACCGAAGCCGATGAGCAGGCAAAGCGTGGCCAGCACAATCAGATCACCAATGATGCTGAAAACCCGCTGGTACTTTGGCGACATGCGTGTGACCAGCACATCGATACTGCAATGTCCTTCAACGTGGATCACCGCCGAGGCGCCAAGCATCGTGAGCCAGACAAAGGTAAAAACCGTAACTTCCTCGACCCAGCCCCAAGGCTTGCCGACAACGTAGCGCATGAACACATTCGCGCACGCGAGCAGGATGATGAAGGCCATGGCGGCCATTCCCAGGAAGTTGTCGAGCTTCCTGATCAGGTCGTAGAACTTTCTCAATATGGACATAAACTGAATTCCCGATTATCGGCGCAAGCGCCCGTCGGTTCTGCCAACCCAGCGCAGCACCCGACCGAAATGCAGAGCGGAAAACACAAAGTAGCGCGCGAAATCAACGCGCCTCCCCGAATCCGGGCAGGCGCGCCAAAAGCAGCTTACTTGTGACCGATGATCGTATAAACCTTGTTCATGGTCTCGACCGGGAACTCCTTGCTGAAGAAGCGCGCCGGGAAATCCTTCATGACCGTCTTGAATGCCGCGCGATCAACCTCAACCACCTTGACGCCGGAGGCTTCCATTTTCTTGACCGCTTCCTTGTCGGCGACTTCGTTTTCCTTGTCGAGATAGCGACCGGCTTCTTCCCCGGTCTCCTTCAGCATTTTGACGACTTCCGGCGGCAACTTGGCGATGAAGCCCGTGCCGGCAATCCAGGACGAAAGATTGATCTGGTGACGCGTCAGCAGGAGGAACTTGGCGCCTTCGAACATCTTGCCGCCGTAAAGCACCGGAATCGGATTCTCGGCACCGTTGATCACGCCCTGCATCAGCGCCGGGTAGGCTTCAGCCAGCGGCATCGGCGTCGCCGTTGCGCCCATCGCGTTCATCATTTCGTTGGAAAGACGAATATTCGGAACACGAATCTTCAGTCCCTTCAGATCCTCTGGCTTGGTGGCGGACTTGGTGGTGAGCATGTTGCGAACACCGTAAATCCACTTGCTGTGAACAATGTAGAGACCTTTGGTTTCGAGCTTCTTGGAAAGATCCTTGAACAGGTCGCTATCGACCAGCTTGAACAGTTCGTCCTTGCTGTCGAACAGGTAAGGCAGATAGGTAACGCCGAACTCGGGCACGTAATCCATCAGGAAGCCACCGTCGGAGATGGTGATAACATTGGAACCGATCGTCAGCTGTTCCGTCACATCCTTTTGCGAGCCCAGCATCGAACTCGGAAAATACTGGAACTCGACCTGGCCGTTGCTGCGCTCCTTCATCAGCCGGCCCCACTCGCGCACAGCTTTGTCGTTAGGCTCACCGACGTTATTGCCATAGGCGATCTTGATCTTGATAACTTCCGCCGCGAAAGCACCACCGGCCGCCATGCACAGCGCAGCGCCCATCGCGCAAACCATCAACTTCTTGCTGATTCCTTTTAGCATTTTCCCATCCTCCCAGTTGAATTCATCTGGCCGATGCAGCACCGACCACGCTTGTGAAACTGTTTTCGTTCTGTAAAAACCATTCACTGACGACTGATTAGCAAGCCGCATGCCAACTTTAAGTCATTGATTATTATAGAAGACAAAACCTCAGATGTTTCATTTATGAAACATCTGAAATTACAATTCTTATACACTCTGTTACAGTAAACCCGTTCAGTCGCGTTCAAGCGAGGATTACATGCTTCCCATCCTGCTACTCAGCCCCATGCAAAGCATCGCCGACCTGGCCCCGGAGGTTGCCCGGGAGCTAGGCATCCGCATTCATGTTGAAACCTCGGATGACGCCCACGCCAATCAGCACATACGCCAGTATCCAGAGGTGGAAGTAGTGGTCACGCGTGGCGGACTCGCCGAGCGTGCCCGGATCATTCCCGGAATCAGCGTCGTGGAAATTGCCATGTCGCTCAACGAACTGTTGAGCAACCTGAGTCTGCTCACCGGAAAAGGCTGCAAACGGATTGGCATCGTCAGCCGGGCCAATCTGTTCAGCGGCGCCACTGGCGATTTCCAGATTCTCGATGCACAAGTCAGCATTCGCCCACAGGTCGACGAGGCGGCAACCGAGTCGACCGTCAGGCAACTGGTCAGCGAAGGATTTGAAGCCATCATCGGCTGCCGGGTTGCGTTCAAAACAGCCAGCGAACTAGGCGTTGAGGCAGTGTTTCTCGAAAGCGGAAAAATCTCCATCCGAACTGCGCTTCAGGAAGCCATGCGCATCCTTGAAGCCAAGAAGCGGGAAAAACTACAAGCCGCACAACTCGGGGCCATCATCGACAATATCGACGAAGCGGTTATCGCCATTACACCCGGACACGAGGTTAGTTTCTTCAACCGGCACGCGCGGCGTATCTGCTCGATCAGCCCGGCCAGCACACCCGATTTCAAACAAGCCATTGCGATATTCGCATCGGGGGAAAAAGAGCAAGTCACCACGATCAACGGCAACAGCGTCATCGCACGCAGCATCCCCCTCGAATTCGACCATTCGGTTCACGGCAAGGTCTTGACGCTGCACGAAGTTACCCGAATCCAGGCATCCGAATCCAAGATCCGCTCCTCGTTTTATCAAAAGGGGCTGTATGCCCGCTACCAATTCAAGGATCTGATCGGCGACTCGCTCATAATGCAGGAGCTCTCAACTCGCGCCAAGACCTATGCCGGGCACGATTCCAACCTGCTGATTTACGGCGAAACCGGAACCGGCAAAGAAGTCTTCGCACAGAGCATTCATAACCACAGCAAACGGAGCAAAGGGCCGTTTGTCTCGGTCAATATTGCGTCCCTCCCGCCCAGCCTGCTTGAAAGCGAACTCTTCGGCTATGTCGACGGGGCATTCACCGGCGCCCGCAAGGGCGGCAAACCCGGGCTTTTCGAACTGGCCCATCAAGGCACCCTGTTTCTTGATGAAATCGGCGAACTCGCGCCCGAGATTCAGAGCCGTTTCCTGCGCGTTCTCCAGGAACGGGAAATCATGCGCATCGGCGACGACAAGATCATTCCGATCGACGTGCGCATCATCTCGGCGACCAACCGTGATCTGTTCCAGCAAACGCAGGTCGGGACCTTCCGCCAGGATCTGTACTACCGCATCCATGTGGTCGGCCTGCGCATCCCGCCGCTACGTGCACGGGCAGAAGACATTCCGCTGATTTTCGAGCATTACCTGCGTCGTTTCGCTGGCCAGGCGGGCCGCCAGGCCAGTCTGACACCGGCGGCCAAGGAGCTTCTCAAATCGTGCGCCTGGCCCGGAAACATCCGGCAACTGAGAAATCTGGCTGAAGTCGTAGCCTATGGAGAAACTGAACGGGTTGATTCCCAACATATCGCCGAAGTCCTTGGCGAACAGGAACACACCTCAAACGAATCCGGCTTCATCACCATCCCCGAAAGCAGCTCGCTCAAACAGATGGAATCGGAAATCATCCGCAATCTGCTTTCCCGGCACCCCGCCGAAACGGTCTGTTCACGCCTGGGAATCAGTCGCGTCACACTCTGGCGAAAAATGAAGGCCATGTCGATGACCACTGCTGACATGGCGTGACGCGGCAATACCATTGTTTTGACGCCAAAAACCGTGTTGCGATACGGCCGGCGTAAAATGCACGCTTCTTGAACAGAAGTGCCGCTTTTAAGTACCGTTCTTTCCGACACCAACCTCCACGCCCTATGCCCCTGCCCAGCATCGATCCAGACAGCTACGCCGCGCAGCTCTCGGCGAAAGTCGCCCAGTTCAAAAGCACCTTCGCGCCATTCACCCTGCCTGAACCGGTCGTTCACCCCTCCGCACCGCTGAATTACCGGCTGCGTGCCGAGTTCCGCATGTGGCACCAGAACGAGCGCGTGGATTACGCGATGTTCGACTCCGCCGATCCGAAACGACCCATCGTGATCGAACACTTTGCCGCCGCCTCGGAATCGATCAGTGCCGCAATGCCACGCCTGCGCGAGTTGCTAGCCGCCAACGAAGCCCTGAAAGCCCGCCTGTTCCAGGTCAACTTTCTGGCCACGCTGAGCGGCGAACTGTTGATTACCCTCATCTACCACCGCCTGCTCGATGAACACTGGGAAATGGCCGCCAAGGATTTGGCCGCCGAACTGAACGTGCAACTGATCGGTCGCAGCCGCAAACAAAAGATCATCATCGGTCGCGACTGGCTGCTGGAAGAATTTGAACTGAACCAGCGCCAATTACGCTATCAACAAGTCGAAGGCTCGTTCACGCAACCCAATGGCAATGTCAACCGACAGATGCTCGGCTGGGCTTGCCAACAAGCGGCCGGGCTCGGGGGTGATCTGCTGGAACTGTACTGCGGCAACGGCAATTTCACGGTGGCGCTGGCGCCATCGTTCGACCGCGTTCTCGCCACCGAAGTCAGCAAGTCGTCCGTACAGGCCGCGCACTACAACCTGGCCGCCAACGGCATCGATAACGTGACGATGGTGCGCATGTCCAGCAACGAAATCAGCGGTGCATTGGCGGGCACTCGCGAATTCAATCGGATGAAAGACGTCGACCTCGCTGGATACCGGTTTTCCACCCTGTTCGTCGATCCGCCGCGCAGTGGACTTGATGCGCCGACCATCGAACTGGCGAGCAGCTTCAAACACATTCTGTACATCTCCTGCAACCCGCAGACCCTGCAGGAAAACGTCGCTGCGCTGCAAGACACGCACACCATCTCCGCCTCAGCCGTATTTGACCAATTCCCCTATACCCACCACCTTGAATGCGGGCTGCTGCTGACCCGACGGTGAACTCAAAACCCACAATCGCTGAAAGAAAGGGCTCCAGATTTCCATGACAAAGCCAATTATCAACTCCGTCATTTTCGACCTTGGCAACGTACTGATTCCCTTCAATCCCCGCTGGCTGTTCCGCAAAATTCTGCCGGACGAAGCGAGCATCGACTATTTCTTTGAGGAAACCGGTTTCGACGCCTGGAATCTCGAAATGGACGCCGGCCGCAGTTTTGCTGATGGAATCGCCGCCCATAGCCAGCTGTATCCACACCGTCATGCGCTCTTCGAAGCGTTTTTCGAACGCTGGCACGAAACCGTGGGCGAACCGATCGCAGAATCGGTCGACATGCTCCAGACCTTGCAGAAAAAGGGAATCCACACCTACGCGCTGACCAACTTTTCCGCTGAAACCTATCCCCTGGCCGCCGCTCGATTCCCCTTTCTCTCGGATTTCGACGGCACACTGGTTTCGGGTCACGAAGGCATGGTCAAACCCGATCCGGCAATTTACGAACTGCTATTGCAGCGCTACTCAATTACGCCGGCACAGGCAGTGTTCATCGACGACAAACTCGAGAACGTCGAAGCCGCGCGCCGCCTAGGCCTGCACGGCATTCACTTCATCGAGCCGACAGCAACGCGCATCGCGCTGCGCGCACTTGGGCTACCGCTCTGAGATTGGCATCAAACACGGCAGAGGAATCTCCATGAACGAATCGGCCTACTGGCTTCTGCGCTGCGGAAATGAAATATTCACAACTACCGACCCGGACCGGGGTAATACCTTCCCTCTCGGATGCGCATCCGACTTTGGCGCCACGGCGAAGGCACTGCTCGTCGGCAACTGGCTAGGGCACGCGTGCTACGCCGCCGAAATCGACAAGCTTCCCGAAAGCTTGACGGGAGAGCTGCTGCCTGTTCGGGCATTATTCAGTCTGGCCGGTACGGAAGCATTTCTGCTGGCCGCACGCGCAACCCAGCTGATGGACTGGCAGAAGAACCACCGCTATTGCGGCCGATGCAGCACAACAACGGCGATGAAACCCGACGAATATGTCATGGCGTGCCCGTCCTGCGGCCTTCTTGCCTACCCGAGAATTTCACCGGTCGTCATGGTGCTGATCAGCCGTGGCGACGAACTTCTACTGGCCCGCAGCCCTCATTTCAAGCCTGGCGTTTTCAGCGCCCTGGCCGGATTTGTTGAAGCCGGCGAGACTCTGGAGCAGTGCGCCACCCGCGAAGTGCGCGAAGAAGTTGGGGTGGAAATCACCAATCTTCGCTATTTCAAAAGCCAGCCGTGGCCATTCCCGGATTCCCTGATGATCGCCTTCTTTGCCGACTACGCCGGAGGGACGATCACCCCTGAACCGTCGGAAATTGAAGAGGCAGGCTGGTTCCCGCGCAGCGCACTACCGTTGCTACCGGACCCGGTAAGCATCGCCCGGCAACTGATCGATGCGGCATGCCGCTAAGCACTGGTCAATAGCGAGGCCCTTGAAACACTGGCTATCCGATTTTCGTGGTTGACGCGCACCAAGAATGCGGCAATGCATCAGGTGT
>JAIFNM010000076.1 GCA_020047725.1 Betaproteobacteria bacterium | reverse complement strand
GACTACGCACCCTCTCAGTGTCTTTCATCATCAGGGGTGCCGTGCTACTGCATGAAAGTTAGACACGATTATCCAGCGGAAATTACGGCCTCGGTTTTCCGCATTAATGGCTGCACTTGCCTGGTAAAAAATCCTAATTCGGCAAATGCAAGATTTGGCTACGGAGAAATTTGGCGATGGATTTCGAACAAGCGGAATGGCCGACCCAGTTGATCGTTGCCTCTGCCACATACGGAGTGATCGCACCAATCACGAGCAGTGCGTAGAGTTCGTCCAGATCCATGGTGTTCTCCTTTCGTCATGCCAAAAGACATAAACAGGCTGGCTTCTCCGATTGCCGTAATTGGAAAAATCAGCGCCATATACCAATCCAGACATTGATCACTGGCATTAGTTCCGGGTTTACCGGACGCCCTGTTCTGCGTGAATTCCCAAAAGGTTTTGACGCACTGTTCTTGAGGTATTCCGAAGAATATTCGGCTTGAACCTATAGTTCATGTTGGATGCCGCACAGATCAGCGTTCATTGGTGTGCTTTACTTCTGCCATCCCTCCCTGCTTGCCCCTGCGATACATGTAGTGCGAGTGAACTTTTCACCCATCAATCCGGAGGCAGCTACGATGTCCTTTTCTGTCTGGGCGCTGATAATTGGCGCGCTGATGATCACCATGGTTCTGGCCGGATCGCTGCTCAAGCGACTGCCGATCAGCCCATCAATGCTCTATCTGGCCGTCGGCTATGGGCTTGGAAGCGCCGGCTGGGGACTGATGACGCCCGACCCGAGACTCATGCCCGGCGTTCTTGAACGTGTGGCTGAAGTTGCCTTGCTTATTTCACTTTTTTCGGTCGGTTTGAAACTGGGCCTGCCATTTTCGAGCAAGCAATGGCGCTTGCCTTTGCGCCTGGCCTTCGTTTCAATGGCATTGACGGTCGCGTTCATCGCGGTGACAGGATTCTATCTGCTGGGACTGCCGATCGGCGCCGCAATCCTGCTTGGCGGCATTCTGGCGCCGACTGATCCGGTGCTGGCGTCTGAAGTCCAGGTCGACGAGCCCGATGATCGTGATCGCTTGCGCTTCAGCCTGACCGGCGAAGGAGGGCTCAACGACGGTGCGGCTTTCCCCCTGGTGCTGCTCGGCCTCGGGCTGCTTGGTCTGCACGATCTTGGCATCGCTGGCTGGCGATGGTTGACGGTTGATGTTCTCTGGGCTCTAGTCGGTGGCCTCGTTATCGGTGGCCTGTGCGGCGCTATGATCGGCAAACTGGTGGTTTACTTGCGCACTCACCACAAGGAAGCCCTCGGGCTGGACGAATTCCTGGCCCTCGGTCTGGTTGCCCTGGCTTATGGTGCCGCGCAGCTGGCCTTTGCTTCTGGATTCCTCGCCGTGTTCGCCGCCGGTCTTGCCTTGCAACGCATCAAGGAAAACTATCAGGCGCGGCTGGTTCCGAACGATGGGCCAGCAGGCTTGCAGGACAAGGAAGCGCACCTGGCCGTTGCGACCCACCCCAATCTGGCCGGCGCCTACATGACGCAGGCGGTCCGTGGTTTCAACGAGCAACTGGAACGCATCGCCGAACTGGTGATCGTGCTGGTGGTTGGCGCGATGTTGCCCCATACCCATGTTGACCTGGAAACGATCATCTTTCTGGTCCTCCTGTTCGTGGTGCTGCGCCCGCTTTCGGTGTGGCTCGGCCTGATCGGCGCGTCAGTATCGGGCGATCAGCGTTTGCTGATTTCCTGGTTCGGTATCCGTGGAATAGGCTCGATCTATTACCTGATGTTCGCCCTCAATCATGGCCTGAGCGACACGCTGGCGGACCAGGCCATCTCGCTGACATTGACGACAGTTGCCGTCTCCATCGTCGTGCACGGGATTTCGGTGACGCCGCTGATGAACCTTTACGCCAGACGAAAACTGAGGAAGAACCGCCGCAACGAATCGCGCTAATCGTTGAACTCAGCAGCCGTGATCGCTTTCGATCCGGCGCAGAGCGCGAAAATATTGCAATGAACCGCCAACCATGCCGGGAACGGCAGCCACCGTTTCCGGCAAACCTGCGTTCGGCAACGTACAGACGAGCTTTCGCTAGCCAATTATTCTTGCTCTGATCGGCTCGATCATCCCTCACGCAAAAAAGGAACACACTTTGGAAGCATTTTCATCCGGGAACCCCACCACGCTAAACCCATCGCTCATTGAGGTGCGGAAAGGACAGTCGCCAGGTCGGCTGGCACGTCCTGAATTCAGTGTCCGGTTTCGCGCCACCTTTGTCGATCCGGCGTTTCGTGCCGAAGACGACTCCATTGCACGGCTTGAAGAAATTGCCTGGCTGGCCTTTACCGATGGCCGCAAGGCACCTTTCACACAGAAGGCCGGGCCGGGGTATGCCGACCCGGATTACGAACTGTCAATCGAGTGGATGGCGACGAAGCAGCGTATCGACGAGGCACAAAAGCGCTGGAGCGATCCGTCAACGCAATCCCGAGTGTTGCTGATTTGCGGATCGGCACGCAACGACGGCAGTTGTCCCAGCGAAATCTCAAAATCCTTCCGGCTAACCGGGATAGTTCGCGAAACGCTGGAGAAGGCAGACATTCAGAGCGATGTGCTCGACCTGAGCCTGCTTACCTCCGAATACGGCCGCAATATCCACCCTTGCAAGGGATGCGCGTCGACGGCCATGCCGCTGTGCCACTGGCCGTGCACCTGCTATCCGAATCATTCGCTCAACCAGAACAATGACTGGATGGCTGAAATCTACGAACGGTGGACGGCCGCCCATGCGGTAATCATCGTTTCACCGGTGTATTGGTATCAAAGCCCAAGCCCCCTGAAGCTGATGATCGACCGCATGGTATGCGCCGACGGTGGCAATCCCGATCCCACGACAACGTCCGGAAAGAATGCCGCCAAGGCCAAAGCGCTCGAGATGGCCGGCTGGGACTACCCGCAGCATCTGGCCGGGCGTGCTTACGGAGTAATTGTCCACGGCGATGTGGCCGGGGTCGAAGGTTCGCGTCGCGCGCTCTCGGACTGGCTCGACTGGATGGGCTTTATCGATGCTGGCGCACAGGCGCGACTTGATCGCTACATCGGCTATTTCGAGCCCTATGCGACCAGCCACGACACGCTGGACAAGGATTTGAACATGCAGGAGGAGGCGCGAAATGTGGCGCGTGCCGTGGCGAAAACCGTCGTCGAACTGCGGGCAGGGCGGTTGCAGGAAGTGCGGCCGAAACTATCGCGTCCGCGGCCAAAGTAGAAAGTATCGGAAATCCACCGCGAAGGCGCAAAGGAGCAAAGTATTCGCAAAGAAATCCCCTCTAGTAATCAGTGTGTAGGTTGGGCTGACGCAAGGAAGCCCAACGTTCAGCGCCGATGTTGGGCTTGCAAACTCAGCCCAGCCGAACTGATTTTTCCAGGTTTATTCACACTCCCAGTGATTGCGGGGTCGCCTATTTCACATTGTTTTCGCCGGTAAGCATCGACTTCAAGCCGACATAAGATTTTTCCGGTACGGGAGAAAGTTCAACCTTGTCCGCAGCGGGGGTTTTCAACGTCAGTTCCGCAGCGAGTTCGCTGTTGCGTTTCTGCTGCTCGGCCACCTCTTTCTCGAGTGCAGTGACCTGATGGCGAAGGCGTGCAGTGACCCATTGCCTGCGAATAACGGTGGGCGACGACACCAGGCCCGTGATGAGAACGCCAATACCAAGCGCCATCAGCAGAACCAGGGCCAGCGATCCGTTGAATTGCCACAAGGCGACAGACACAGTAACGGCCACATTGTTCTGCAAGGCAAAGGTGACAGCCCCGATGGCAAAGATGATTCCGAAGATCAGCATGAGTTGCATTATTTACTCCTTTGGCAGTGACGACCTGATGGTCGGATACGATTTGTGAGCGGACACGGCCTGCAGCTATTGCAGTTCATGAAACCTGGAACAACAGGCATTTTCATTCTCGTCAATCTGCGCCCTTTGATCGGTGCGCGAACGTACATAGTGAAGATTGAATTGTACGATGCGTCGAGAACCGCATGAACATTCCCTCTCCGCATGCCATGGTCTGAAGATGCCCGTTTTTATTGCCTTGCAGGCCTTAGTGCTGTGAACTTACTTGCCAGATCACGTTCCCTACATCGTCAGCCACCAGCAATGGACCCTGTTTATCGAGCGCCACACCGACCGGTCGGCCGTAGGCCTTGCCATCCTCACTGAGGAAGCCGGTCAGCACATCGATGGGCCCACCAGACGGCTTGCCGTTTTCAAAGGGGACGAAGATTACCTTGTAGCCACTGTGCGGCCGGCGGGCAGATCGACTATTTTCTTGCCTGGCGCGCTGATGCGCGTGTTACCGGCAGCGTAAGGGAAGCGTAAAACGGCGTCTGAATTGGCTACGTAGAGATCGTTATCCACCAGTGCCATACCGAAAGGCGAGTTCAGCCCTTCCAGTACTACCGAGCGAAAATCCGCCACACCATCGCCGTCGGTATCACGGAGCAGCGTGATGCGGTTGGCGCTGGGCACGCCGGCACCCGCCCGTTTCATGACCAGACCCATCAGCCAACCCTTGATACCCTTGCCATCTTCAGGCTTGGGTGGAGCGTTGCTCTCCGCTACGAGTACATCGTCGTTGGGCAGCACAAACAACCAACGGGGGTGATCGAGTCCGCTGGCGAATGCAGTCACGCGCGTACCCGGTACTGATTTTGGTGTGGCGCCAGACGCCCAGCCCTGGGCCGGCGCAATGTTAACGGTCGGTATCAGCGTTTTGTTGGGTGGCGGCAGCGTGGGGTTTGATCCGGTTCCGGAGGAAACGGGCAGGGTGGCGATTTCTCCACAGGCAGTGAGCGCAAGGATTATTGTTCCAATCAACGAGGCATTCAAACTCAATCGCATCAAGGTATGCGCCAAACGGGATCCATGCATTGCAGCAGCTCCATCAACAGCCAAGGATAGCCGACGTCACCCCCACTTTCCAAGCATCCGCTTGCGCTGTCCGTACGATAACGAACAGACAGCTTCCGCTTGATCATCTAATTTCAAACGGCGAATCAATCGCAAAAATTGCTGAAAAAGGAGATTCACGATGACTGAAAAGATGGCCAGTGTTCACTGGGAAGGCCACGGCAAGAGCGGCCTGGGCACGATCAGCACCGAGTCCAGTGCGCTCAAGCACTACCCTTACGGTTTTGCAAGTCGCTTCGAAGATGACCAGCGCGGCACAAATCCCGAGGAAATCCTTGGCGCAGCCCATGCCGCATGTTTCACGATGGCGTTTTCGTTTGCCTGCGACAAGGCCGGTCTGGCAACGACCGCGATCGATACCACGGCCAGCGTGCGCCTGAGCAAACAGGGCGAAGGTTTTGTCATCGACCGTATTGCATTGACAATGGTGGCTACGGTACCCAGCATTGACGATGCCAGGTTTCAGGAAATCGCCGCCACGGCCAAGCGCGACTGTCCATTATCGAAGGCGTTGGCCAGCATTCCCGAGATTACGCTGAAGGCGACATTGAAATAATGAACAGCACTTCTGGCTAGCAGGCAGGCATGCTGAAACTGTCGGACACTAAGCTCCGTCATTCCGGCTTTTGCCGGATTGACGGCAATGACGGCCTATCCACGCCTTCCAATCTACTTGTGTCGATGGCGCCGTCCGTATAGGACTCAGCTTGCTCAAAAGACTGAAGCTCCACGTCTGTAATGACGGCTACAGCTGGAATCAATGGAGAATTGTCCTCAAATTTCCAACCAGAGGCGAAGACAACGCGCCCTTTGCCAATGACTATTGGTCGCTTTACGTGAAGCTCCAAGTAGACTCCAGCGGCGAGAAAAAGGCACACCAGCGTGCTCACCAAGAAGCGGTTCGCCCATACGGCGGCTGAGCGTACGCAGTATCCTCGGTTCATGTTATTGCCATTCCTTCAGCGGTTAATGAAGTACCAGGTTGTTTCGATTCTCTATCATTCAACTGATGCAGCTTTCTTGTGAATTCATTTCACGCGAAATTTCAGGATGGGCTATCAATAGGCAGAACCGTGAAACTACGTTATGGACCGAAAGATATCCAGAAAGACCTTTTCGGCGCTCAATGGCGACTTATTGAGTAAGTCAGGAGAAGGTCTTCAACCTCGTTCCTGTACTGTTCCGTGTCTTTTCGACTTTCTTCGAGTTCGGCTTGAAGCGCCGCATACTGGAAGGCCCAGCCTTTGCATGATGCACAGAGTCCGGTGTGATCAAGATCTTCGTCATGCTCAAGCATTTCGAGGGTGTCCGGGTGAAGCCCGAAGGCGCAAGCAATCTTGTTAGGCAATTCATCGCTCCATTCTCAATTGGCTGAATCTGAGTCAAGTTCTGCGATGCAGACGTTCCTGATTCATCAGCGCTAACCCGGTGAGGGCACCGAGCCTTCGCCCCATGAGGTGGGGAAATTGCAATTGTTTTCTCATCCACGAAGGAGTTCTGTGCTCTAGCGTACAAACAGGACAAAGCATTCCATTTAAGCAAGGGCGGGCTTCTGCAAGCGTCACAGTTGCCGCGGCTTGGATTCGTTTCAGCATGACTGCCTACTGGAATATGGAAATGAATTCGGGAATGGGGTCAGCGCCGATGTTGGACTTCGCAAACTCAGCCCAACCGAACTGCTTTTTCCAGGATCAAACTTCAGCGTCATTCAGACCAGATCCATACGTGCGACAGCGCACAGAAATAGTTGTGACAACTTTCTAACATGGAGACTGCAATCACAGATTGGAGTTGTCATGAAAGGATTTATCCAGGACATTGAGGCTATTGCCCTCAGGAATGAAGAATTCCGCCAGGTTCTCTATACGGCAAAGTTTTGCCAACTCGTCGTCATGACGCTAAAACCCACAGAAGAGATCGGCGCTGAAGTCCACAATCTCGACCAGTTTTTCCGCGTGGAGGAGGGCAGTGGCGAGGCGGTGCTCGATGGTGTTCGTACCGCCATTCACGCTGGTTTTGCCGTAATCGTCCCCGCCTCGACCAATCACAACATCATCAATACCGGTACGGTTCCGCTAAAACTCTACACGCTCTATTCACCGCCGAATCATCGGGATGGTGTCGTTCATCACACACGTGCCGATGCAGAAGGCGACGACGAGTATTTCGACGGCAAAACAACGGAATAGAGCGGACGCTGGTACGGCACAAAAAGTGAAAAGAACCTATCTGGGCCGGCTACCCGAAAACGACCCGCTGCACGGCTATCTCCAGCAGGAGATGCAGCCACAAATCACCGGTGTGTCGGCAAGTTCGACCTACCGGGTGTTCCGGCTCAACGGTTCAAACGACGTGTACCAGTATGAAGACCGCAACACAGGAACCCGGCTCATTGGCAAGTTCTTCCTGTCATCGAGAAAGAAAGATGCAGAGAAGGCCGCGTCACACCTGACCAAGGAATTCGACAGTCTGTGCATGATGCGCGACTTTGGGCTGACCGGTTATCCGCATCATGTCGCCAAACCACTCGGCCGCAACTATTCGATGAATGCCCTCCTGGTCACGGAAGATTGCGAGGGGGAACTGCTCAGTGACGTGATTCTGGAGGCCATACAGAGCGGTGATCACTGCAAGCTCTATCAAAAACTGACGGCTCTCGCGTACTTCCTGTCGGTATTTCACAACCGGTCCGCCATCAACGAGGGTGTCGAGTTCAATCAGGAATGTGATTATATGGATAGCCTGATCGAGCGATTGATCGGGATCAAAGCCATCGATGGCGTAAAGGCCAACGAGTTGTACTGGCTACGCGACCAGTGGCGGCGCCAGCCAAGAATGTGGGAAGACCAGAAGGTCGTTGTGCATGGTGACGCCACACCGGACAACTTTGTGTTTGGCGAAGCGCTGTCCGTCATGGCCTTCGATCTGGAGCGAACCCGGCACGCTGATCGCGTTTTCGATACCGGCCGCATTGCCGGCGAACTCAAGCATTTCTTTCTGCGCGCTACCGCCGATCCGAACGCGGCCGATCGACTGATCGGCCACTTCCTTTGGGAATATGCCTGCCATTTCCCGAACCGCGACAGCGCTTTTCAATCGATACGCGGGCGAACGCCGTTTTACATGGGAATTACGCTATTGCGCATTGCGCGCAATACGTGGGTCGAGCCGGAACACCGTTATCGTCTGATCGCTGAGGCTGTCAAATGCTTGAGGAGGTATTGAATGATCATCAAAGGCATCATTTTCGACGTTAATGGAACACTGTCCGAGATCCGGACCAATGAATGGCACGACGACGTCTATCGCGTCATCAGCAATCTGCTGTCGTATCAGGGCATCTTGCTCGATCCGTCAGTCGTCAAATTCTTCTACTTTCAGGGGATGAAAGAACAGCGTTCAGCGCGCGTTGATCGTTATCCTGAGTTCAATACCGTCGAAATTTTTCGCGAGATCATCGCGCAGCATTCGACCGACTTCACGCGGTCGCTGCCGCGCGAAAAACTTAAACAGCTTCCGACACTGCTTGCCGAAGCTCACCGTGCCGCGTCACGTTTTGTCCTGCACCGCTATTTCGGCGTAGAAGAAACGATCCGCCACCTGCACCAGAACTATCATCTGGCCATAATCACCGATGCCCAGACGGCCTACGCTTTCCCGGAACTGCACGCGGTAGGGCTCTCCGATTATTTCGATCCGATCATCGTTTCGGGAAACTTCGGCTACCGCAAACCTGACGAACGCCTGTTCGCAAGTGCCTTGGCCGACATGAAGATGAACGCATCCGAGGTTTTGTACGTGGGCAACGACATGTATCGCGATGTGTACGGAGCGCAGAGAGCCGGGATCAAGACCGTCTTTTTCCGATCAAATCAGGGGACGCAGGAAAAAGACGGCGTAAAACCTGATTACATCATCTACAACTTCTCCGAGCTATTGAACGCCGTCCGGTTCTTTGAAAACCAGCAAGGGCAGCCGTGAACGCCCCCATATCAGCACAACCAGCGCTGACCAATACGGATGCCGAGACAGAAGAACAA
The DNA here is from genome assembly GCA_020047725.1 of Betaproteobacteria bacterium. Classification (GTDB taxonomy): domain Bacteria; phylum Pseudomonadota; class Gammaproteobacteria; order Burkholderiales; family Rhodocyclaceae; genus Propionivibrio. The sequence continues at coordinate 3,403 of JAIFNM010000076.1, read as the reverse complement.
ACCCGCGTTGTGCTGCATCCGAAAGTCGATGTACGCAGCCTTTCGCTGGTCATACTCGCAACACTGGCCGGTATTTTCATGTTGCGCTGGGCCAGCGCTGTTTTTATTCCCGTATTGGTTGGGCTTCTTTTAAATTATGCCCTGTCGCCTGTGGTGAACTGGTTGCAGCTGCACCGGATTCCGCGTGCATTAAGCGCTGCCGTATTGATTGTCGGCATTTTGAGTGGCATTGGCACCGCTGGGTATTCGCTGAGCGACGACGCGAGCAGGTTGATATCGTCGCTGCCCGTCGCCGCACAAAAGCTCCGCCAGGTTGTTCGTACTTTGCCCGGCAAATCGGACAATGCGCTGGAAACCGTACAGAAAGCAGCCACCCAACTTGAACAGGCGGCCGAGGAAACCAGCCGGGCCGAACCGGTCAGCCGAGGCGTACAACGCGTGCAAATCGAAAAGCCGAAATTCGATATCAAGGATTATCTGTGGGACGGCACCCTCGGATTGCTTGGGATTCTGTATCAGGTCGGGATGGTGGCGCTTATCTCCTTCTTTCTGATGGTCTCGGGCGACAGTTACAGGCTCAAACTGATCAGGCTGGCGGGTCCCACGTTCAGCAAGAAAAAAATCACACTGCAGGCGCTCAATCAGATCAATCAGCAGATACAACGCTACATGCTGGTACAACTCTTCACCAGCATCCTGGTCGGCGTTGCTACCTGGCTTATTTTCCTGGCAATTGGCATGGAGAATGCGGCGGTATGGGGCATTGCCGCAGGCATTCTGGATCTCATTCCGTTCATCGGAAGCGTGGTCATAACAATGAGCTCGGCGCTGGTAAGCTTCCTGCAATTCGGCACGCTGGAGATGGCGCTGTTGGTCGGCGGCATCTCACTTCTGCTCCACATTATCGAAGCCTTCTTGCTGACACCCTGGCTGACCAGTCGCGCCAACAAAATGAATCCGGTAGCCATCTTCGTCGGCGTATTTGCCTGGGGCTGGCTGTGGGGCGTCTGGGGCTTGTTACTCGGGGTACCGATTCTGGTGGTGATCAAAGCCATTTGCGACCGGGTTGACGACCTTAACGCCGTAGGCGAATTCCTTGGCGCGTAGAGCCATAGTCATATCCCATCTACGTGCTGTAACGAACAGAACTCGCTTCAAGCATTCGCTATGGTGTGCGAATGGCCAACCGGTCATATCAAGTTTAAAAGGACATAACAATGAATTACATCGAACGAGACACCTATGGCATGTACAAATTCCCGACGAATGGCGGCCCCGGACCTCAGTTGATGGGAGCCGATACACTCAACGGCAATGACGTTTATAACCAGAAAGATGAAGATCTGGGCGACATCAAGGAAATCATGCTCAACATGCAGACTGGCAGAATCAGTTATGCAGTACTGTCGTTCGGTGGATTCCTGAGCCTGGGCGAGAAGCTCTTTGCCGTACCGTGGGAAGCATTGAAGCTCGATACGGAAAACAAGCGCTTCGTGCTGAATGTTGACAAGGAACGCCTCGAAGAAGCTCCAGGTTTCGACAAGGATAGTTGGCCAAACATGGCAGACTCAACCTGGGCTAAGGGTATTCACGCCTACTACGGCACGACGCCCCGTATAGACGACATGCGCGTCTAAGCATCTGCCCAAGACTCATTTGTGCCTGTTTGACCGGTGTGGATGAGTTTTTTTCTTTTCGATTTGCGTCCGGTCACTTACTGCTGAAGGATTCGACATGCCGAAAAATTCTTGGAGCGCGAAACGCGAGCGCCAGTATGGCCACATCAAGGAAAGTCTGCTCAAACGCGGTGAGGAAATTCACGTGGCTGAAGAAATTGCAGCCCGCACTGTAAACAAGGAACGGGCCCAACACGGCGAAGCCGAGCAGGCAAGCGCCTCTTCGATCAACGATATTTCATCAGGCCGGCGCGGCGGTCTGCGCTCTCACTCGGGTGCGGGTGGGCGAACATTGGCACAGCTTCATAATGAAGCACGCCAGCACGGTGTAAAGGGTCGTTCCAGAATGAACAAGGCGCAACTGGAAGAAGCATTGAGGCGCTGGTAGGCACTCTTGTTGAAACTTTGTGTAGGTTGGGCTGAGCTTGCGAAGCCCAACGTCCAGCGCTGATGTTGGGCTTCCCTCGGTCGGGTTCCTGGTCAAGCTCAAGGTGGGCGAGCCCCGAACACGATGGTCATGATTCGGCCGATCAGCAAGTCAGTATCCCGCCTTGTTCCGCTACCACGGCACCGAAATTGCCAATGAAACGTTTCGACACTTCGACTTCTGCCGTGTGCAGATCAGGGCCGAAGACGTGACGGGTTTGCAGGGGCATTTCGTAGTACACCCAGTGCGCCTGGCCTTCGAGGTATTCGACGTAGAAGTTACCCTTCCGGCCATCCTGGTTACTCACTGTCGAGTCTGCGCCATACGTCAGCAGTGTTTCGTTGCCGTCGTCGCGCAAATCGACCGAGTCGTGATAAGCATTCATGACGTGTGAAAATAACTTTTCGCCGACCTGAAAGATCTTGATAGTGGCTGACATTTTGTTTTCCTCATTTCAAATGCTGGTGAAACCAGCACATTGATTCAATATCCGAAGCGATTTCCTGTCGCTTGCCTTGGTGCATATGCGGCTCACTTTTATGTACTGCATTTTTACACCGTTGACATTGAGACTATGAGGAAAACCGGTCGCCGTCTGTCTGTTGGAGTACATAGACAGAAATAACTGAGAGCTCTTTTACTCAGGTGCTGCCGTTTTCTCCTTCCCCTTTGCCCCGCAGGGAATCTTCTTGAGGGTCCCGAATCGACACATCTGTATCGAGATGGGCGGTTCAATAGGTCATTTCTGTTTGGACAAAGGCTCCATTCCCACATCGATTACTTCATTGTTGACCAAGTATTTCGGCCTCATGGGCGAGTTGTGAACTAAGATTTGACGTTGCTCAGTTTGATCCAGGTCTGAACATAATGAATTCAAACGCCAAATGGTTTCTTGTGCTTGGCGGCCTCAATGCCGCCACCGCGGTTGCTCTGGGAGCGGCCGGCACGCATGCGCTTAAATCCCAGCTGGCGTTAAATGATCCGGCAGGGTGGTTCGCTGTTGCCCTCCAATACCATCAGTACCATTCGCTTGGCCTGATTCTGGTCGGTCTGGTGGCGGGGCGCTTCCCCTCTTCGAAATGGTTTGTCTGGGCTGGCTGGTTGATGCTTGCTGGAATATTTCTCTTCAGCGGCAACCTGTATTTGCGCAGCCTGGCGGGTGTTCATGCGCTGCATGCGGCGATACCCGTTGGCGGGGCGGCGCTCATTGCCTCCTGGCTGCTGTTCGCGATTGGCGGAATCCGGTCCTCAAAACATGGCCCGCAGGACACCCCATAGTGCCCCAAGCCATAGGCCGGTA
>JAIFNM010000263.1:3287-6023 GCA_020047725.1 Betaproteobacteria bacterium | reverse complement strand
GAGCCGGTCATTGATGCGGCCACTTTCGAGCGTGTTCGCGTGCTGCGCGAACAACGTTCGCCGGCAAAAACACCACCGAGAATCACCAACTGTCCGACCTTGCTAACCGGGATGATGAACTGCGAGTGTGGAGCAGCGATGACTCAGGCGACTGGAAAGTCAGGGAAGTATCGTTACTACAAATGCTCCGCGAGGATGGCCAAGGCGGGCGTTGTCTGCAAGAGCCGGAATCTGCCGATGGAAAAATTCGACGACTTGATCCTCGATGCGATTGCTGAGCGCGTTTTCTCCCCTGAGCGCTTGTACGTGATGATGGCCGAACTCAGGAAAACGGTACGCGATTCACAGGAATCCGGCCAGGAACGGGTCAATGAGTTGAACCGTCAGGTCAAAGCAGCGGAAACGCGGTTGAACAATTTGTATGAAGCCGTGGAAAAGGGATTGCTGCCGATGGATGAAACCTTGAAGAAACGCTCTGACCAGTTGAGAACGGCACGGGATGCGTTGCTAACCGAATCAGCAAAAGCACGCCAGGAAATGCTGTTGCCCGTGGCGCAGGTGCTGCCAAGCATGGTCGATGCGTTTAGCCGGGGGGTACGTAGGAAGCTTCAGGACAGGGAGTTCGCCAAGCGCTATTTGCAGTTGCTGGTGGATAAGATCGTGGTTTCGGAAGACTCAGTCACGATCAGCGGAAGTAAGGCCAAATTGGCCACCGCAATTCATTCATATAAAAAAAAGGGCACTTCCGGAGAAGTGCCCAGTTTTATGCGTGCATGGCGCGCCCGGAGCGATTCGAACGCCCGACCCCTTGGTTCGTAGCCTATCGGTCTAACGGTGTAAAAGCGTTATTAAAACAATGGGTTAATGGATGCGCATTGTGTCATTGACTGTGCTTCAATGATTGTTATAACGTATTGATTTTATGTGTTTTCAGTCAATTGCTATGACACAACTAAATTGCTGATTTTAAGTGCCAAATATTTGTTGTTGATCGACATACGGACAGTAAGAGACGTAGATTTGCATCCACAAGGATTATTGTCAAACAGATCGGGCTCTAAACTCTTTTTCTGTCTGCAAAACTGACGCTCTCAGCGCTCGCGAATCTACCAATGCATTGTGGCGTCGAGGTTCGTCGGATAACTGCGCTTTAAGTAGGTCTTCGTGGCGACGAGCCATCGCAAGTCCCGGCCAGTTAAGCTCCTGACCGTCTGTGGTTGGTCGATCGACAGGAATTGACCAAAGCAGGGTAGTCACTAATCGCCAGTCGAGAACTGTATCGCCAATTCCGCTCATCCAGATGAGCAGGCGCTTTGCGGCCTCAGTGCGCGTCATTGTGGTGAGTGGGTGATGGTCCAATAGACAAAGGACTTCGTCGATGAGAAATTACGTGCGGTGTTCCCGGTCCCAACCGTCAAAAAGTTCGGCATAGAACTCTCTCCCGTCCTCTGCAACCAGCCCGATAGAAATCAAGTGAGCATTTTGAAAATCTGTAAATTCAGTATCAAGAAATATCCTCATGCTCGGAACAACAAAAACCGCTTGCGCCAACTGCACCTCGGCTAGCTCCTCTCAGCGTTTTTACACGCTCTGGGCCGATTGTTGACCGATGACTTAGGTCTGGTCAAACGCATGATACCGCTGGTCGGGTACCGCGCAAATCAATGGCTAACAGAATCGAAAATCCATAGCCGTATTCAAGCCGGCATAGGCACCGCGCCCTGAACGTTATCGTGGTGGAAGCTTTTGCGTTGGGTGCCAATTGCCGTAGCATTGGCCAGGTGTGGGGCGATTGATCTCTTTCATGCTCTTGCGTCTAACAGGCATACAGGTCTCGCGCAGCGCAATCGAATACGCGGCCACATTCTGTGGCACTTGGCGCAGGGTGAAATCCCGTGCAAGCTGATCCTGCTCGTCTTTTTGCAAGTCGCCGGCAAGGCCAGCCTGCTCGTACTTGAGGGCGAAAATCTTCTCCCGCTGCAGATGCTTCTCGGCCGGTATGGGCATCGGCAATGCCAGCAGGGCGGCAATTTGCTCGATGATCTCGAAGAAGCGGTTGATGTTCATGGCTAAATTTACGATGTGTGCGTGTCAAATTCGGCTATGCTGAGCGGATTGTTCTCGGTTACACGCAGCTTGCCACAGTATTTCTTGACAGCCACGAAATTGCTACTTCAATTCATTGCCACCATAACAACAATTACCTATACAAAGTATAGATTTGATGTATTATTCAAACCCTGCGATACAAACCGAAATTAGGAGGCGTGCCAAAAAAGGGCTCGTCATTTTTTCGACCCACGGTGGCCAAAGGGCTGGCGAAAGAGACGTAGACGACGAAGAGATTTTTAAATGTCTTCAGTTTGGTGTTCTCGAAGGTGAGGACTGGGATCCCTCTCTCCAAGAAGCAACTTACAGAGTTGTTAGGAAACATAGCCGAGAAACTACCTTGGTAGTTGTTGTGGGGCTAACCGATTTGCACGACATAGTTGTAACTACCTTTTTTAGAGGATTTTGAAAATGTCACTTCATCAGTATCAAGGAGCACTCCTTGGTAACGTGTGGCTGAAGAGCGGATTTCAAAACCACAAGACCAAGTGGGGCGATGGGGTCTCGTACGACGATGTACAAGGTCTTTTTCTTGCCATTACCCATGAGCTTTGCCTTTCCCCCCATAAATTGATCGGGGAGGGCGTGAGGTTCTTGCGGAAGCGCCTTGAAATGAGCCAAGAAGAG
>JAIFNM010000263.1:0-3281 GCA_020047725.1 Betaproteobacteria bacterium | reverse complement strand
CCAAGCTATTGCAAAGTGGGAAAAGGGCGATGTGCAATATGTTCCTGTAGCGGCTGCTCGCATGTTACGCATCCTAGTTTTGGCTCGAATTGCACCAGATTTGAACCTAGAACAAGCTGTGGCTCCCTACAATGAGTTGCCTCCTGAGAAGATGGTATTCGCCTATTCCCTGGACACGGGGTGGCAATGTGCGGAGCATGAGCATGCCCCAATTCCGGTTAGGGTGACACGTAATAATGTGATTGACTTTGTCGACGCTATACAACATGGCGGCGCGTTGCACACATTTGACCAAAGAGTTTTTTCGATTTTTGCGGAAAATGAAGGGGAGTTCGCGCATGCAAGCAAGCTCGTTGCAGCTTGATTCGAGTGCAATTACCCGGATCAGACTAGAAGCCAACAAAGCTTACCCAAAGGAGTTGGCCTCTCAGAAGTTCGACCTGTTCGGCGAGGCTGGCCTGGAAAGCTCTGTCGAAGTCGGCGTGGACGCAGAAGTTGCTACTCGTCATTTTGTAAAACTTGGTATTCGGATGCTCGGCACGGAAACTGTGCATCCCCCGTACGCTTTAGATATCGAAATTGTCGGGATTTTTAATTGTGAGCTTAACGAGGCTGAGAATAGGGGTAGCCTTGTCCAAGTAAACGGACCGGCTGTCTTATATGGTTCAATACGAGAACTCGTCATGCAACTGACTTCGCGAGGGCCTTTCCCCCCGCTTGTGTTGCCAACAGTAAACTTCGTCGGTCCTGAAGTTGAATGTGGTCCCGACGGGCGTCTACTCAAAGGCAAAAGCTAGGACGGTGTTTATAGGAAAGCAAGAAAACCACTATCGGGTGGTTTTCCTTTTCAGAGCGACGGAAATTGACCTGTCCTGACAACCGTAGACACACCGATCTCAAATACTGACCGCCTGTTTTCTGAATTTTCGTGCAAACACGGCCGGTGACACATTACCAAGGCGCGAGTGGCGCCGCAGACACAGCTAAACTGCTGATTTTTACGTACCAGACAATTGTTGTTGATCGACATACGGACAGTAAAATCCGTAGATTTTCATCCACAAGGACTATTGTCAAACAGATCGGGCTCTAAACTCCTTTTCTGTCTGCAAAACTGACACTCTCAGTGCTCGTGAATCTACCAATGCATGGTGGCGTTGGGGTTCGTCGGAGAGCTGCGCCTTAAGTAGATCTTCGTGGCGGCGAGCCATCGCAAGTCCCGGCCAGTTAAGCTCCTGACCTTCTATGGTCGGTTGATCGAAAGGAATCGACCAAAGCAGGGTGGTCAATAACCGCCAGTCGATTTCCGCGTCGTAGATCAATTGAACTGTATCGCTAATTTCGCCCATCCAGACGAGCAGGCGCTTAGCGGCCTCAGTGCGCGTCATCGTGGTGAGTGGGTGATGGTCCAATAGGCAAAGGACTTCGTCGATGACAAATTGCGAGCAGTGTTCCCGGTCCCACCCGTCCGAAAGTTCGGCATAGAATTCTCTACCGTCCTCTGCAACCAGCCCGATAGAAATCAAGCGAGCGTTTTGAAAATCTGTAAATTCAGTGTCAAGAAATATTCTCACGTTTAACACACCTCTCGGCTGTTGTACTGGAACTCATTAGTGACTGGAGTCCCAATAATTGACGACTGACCGCAAATCAAACTCGATATCTGGATCCTTTACGCCTTGAACTGACTTGCTCTGCAAGCATCCACTCTTTCGTTGGCGATCGATACGAGAATTTTGATCTGATGGGCCAGATGCACCACTATGTGGGAATTGACCATTTCCGCATTTCCTGCGCGAGTTGGGTTTACTCAAAATCCTGCGTGTTCGCAGTCGACCGGGTACAACGTAGCGTCTTCACTGTTCGTCCGGCACGGATTTTCATTACCAGAACGACACCAGAAAATGCCAAAGTAATCGTTTGCGATACGATCAGAGGAGTGGCGTTCAACATGAAGCCATAGAGGAGCCAAAGCGCAACGCCGATGAAGAAGGCCAAGTACATTCCAAGCGAGATACCGGAGACATCGCGCGTTTGGACCGTGTGCAATGCCTGAAGCCCAAATGCAAAGGTCGTGATTACAGCGGCGACGGTACCGAACGAATCTACAGATAGAAGTTTTGTAAGAAGATCCACTTATGTTCCTCAATATGTTGTGTTGCTGCGAATAGGTTCATGGCGCCAAGAGCTATCGGCGCAAATCAGGATTGCTGTCTACCAGGACTCAGTTCATTCCTGCAAGGTTTGGCCTGCTTTACATCGCGAATCTTCATCGCGAGAATGATGCTGGCGAACGCTAAAGTGATCACCTGAGAGACGATCATTGGAACGGCGTTGAGCATGGCCGTCTGGTTCATTCATGGCAATCATGACAACGACGATATCGAGCTTTACCGAAATTTGTTCGAGTCGAGCTATGCCGACCGGAATCTTCATGGGAAAGTCGCAGAAATTGCGGGGCTTCGGATCGCTGGGCTAGGAGGCGTATTCAGGGGAAGCATCTGGTATCCGCAGGGCAGCACCAACGTTGTCAGCCACTATTGCAGTTACGACGCCTACGTCTCGGCACAGAAAAGCCTGTGGCCGAAGCGTTTACGGGAGGGCGACCAAGCGCTTGAAAGCAGCGGCAAATTGCTCTTGCACCGCAGCACGATCTTTATGGAGGATTGGAATCGGTTGTGCGCGCAACGCGCCGACGTGCTGATTACCCACGAGGCCCCGTCTTGTCACCCCGATGGGTTCGTTGCGATCGACGAGCTCGGAACCTGTCTTGGCGTGAACGCGGCCTTCCATGGCCACCACCATGACGACCGCGACTACCGATCAAAGGCATCGCATTTGGGTTTTCGAGCCTATGGTGTCGGCCTTAGGGGAATCACTGACCTCGCGGGATGCTGTGTCAGGGCCGGGGATAAAGATGCCCGCTGACCGTTACGAGTGTACAAATACTCAAACGCTCTGTGAGGTGCCAATCTCATCAAATGCAAGCAGCGTAGCCATCCGACACATAGCAACCAGGGCCGCCCGGATCTCCGGCAAGCGTTTCAGATCAAGCGGAATTCCAAGCGTACGAGTAATCCAGCCACCGATCGCCGTTTCCGAGTAATCAGCGGCTGTAACGGAATTTTCATGCTGAAAGATACCAAATTCACGAGCCTTGACATGGTAGTTTGTGATGCGATGACGTTTGGCCACGGCACTTACCGCATAACCATCCTCGTGGCAAACCTTGCTTTCGGAGAGATATGCCCGTTCACCGGGTTGCTGAGTGTGGTCACCTG
>JAIFNM010000287.1 GCA_020047725.1 Betaproteobacteria bacterium | reverse complement strand
TCTTTGTCGCACGTTCGTCGAGCGCCTTCATGATGGGCGGCCACACGAACTTCATCGTGAACCACGCCAGAATGAAGAACACAACGATCTGAGCGAACAGAGTTGCGTTCAGATTCACGGTTATCTTCCCTTTGAAAGGTTGATGGGAGATGTCCGGTTATTTGAGGACGAACGGGTTGGCAAAGGCAAACATCATGGCGATACCAACGCCAATCAGGAAAGCCGCGTCGATCAGACCGGCCAGCATGAACATCTTGGTCTGCAGCTCGTTCATCAGCTCAGGCTGGCGTGCCGAAGCTTCGATGTATTTGCCGCCCATCAGGCTGATACCGATACACGCACCGATAGCACCCAGACCGATGATCAGACCGCAGGCCAGCGCAACATTACCAAGAACAATTTCCATGACCACTCCTTCAAATTGAGTTACGACGTTAACAATCAGAACAACAACAGATTAAAAATCAATGACCTTCATGTGCCTGACCGATATACACCAGCGTCAGCATCATGAAAATGAACGCCTGCAGGACCACGATAAAGATATGGAACAGCGCCCACCCGGTACCGGCGATTACATGCCCGAGCCACAACAAGGGGCCGGTCAGCCCTGCCGAAACGCCGTACGCCGCACCCATCAGTGCAATCAGCATGAACAGTAGTTCGCCCGCGTACATGTTGCCGAACAAGCGCATGCCGTGCGACACGGTCTTGGCCAGGAATTCGATCATCTGCATCAGGAAATTGGGGATATAGAGCAGCGGATGGTTGCCAAACGGCGCGGTGAATAGCTCGTGCACCCAGCCGCCCAAGCCTTTGACCTTGATGTTGTACCAGAAGCAGAGCAGCAGCACGCTGACCGACATGCCGAGCGTCCCGTTCAGGTCCGCTGTTGGCACCACGCGCAGGTAGGCATGGGGATTTCCGGTCAGGGTCTGCCAGATCACTGGCAGCAAATCGACCGGCAGAAAGTCCATCGAGTTCATCAGAAAAACCCAGACGAATACGGTCAATGCCAGAGGAGCCACGAACTTTCGTGATTGCTCGTTGTGCACAATCGACCTAGCCTGGTTTGCACACATTTCCAACAGGATCTCGGCGGCAGCCTGGGCACGTCCGGGAACGCCCGAGGTGACGCTCTTCGCCACTCGCCACATGAAGTACAGGCCACAAACACCCATCAGTACCGAGAAAAAGACGGTATCAAGATTGATGACGCTGAAGTCCACAATCGAGGTTTGTGCATGCCCAGTGGTATTCAGTTGGGTCAGGTGGTGGACGACGTATTCGCCGGCGTTGGGCGCGTTTGCTGCAGCTTCGTGACCAGTAGCCATGTTCAGGACTTTTTCCAAAAAGCTAAAAAACCTGCTTGCAAAGCAAGCCCCAGTCCGATCAGCATTGATGGCCAATGCAAATCGGCGTATTCCTTAACAACAAATACCAGTAACCCGATCGTTGCCGCGTTCTTGACGAACTCGCCAAGGAAAAAATTGGCAGGATACGAAGCACCGGGGCGACTCGCCACGATTTTCAGGCGCAAGGCAAACAAGAGATTGGGGAGGGTACATGCCACTCCGCCCAATGCTGCCGATATTGCCCCCCGCGATCCTACAATCAAACCCGCCGCTAACGCTGTAATTATTGTTGCGCCTGCCTGCAGAAGAATAGCTCTGAACATTAGTGCAACGCAACAAAAGCAGCAATCCGCCACAAGTCGTTTAGTCTACTATAAGACTTAAGAAAACATACGTCAATGTCTATTAGCACAGCGCGATAATGTAACACTTCACCACCCATAAAACAGCCTCAATAACTAGCGCAGTCGCTGCAAAATACCCTCAAGCTGGTCGAGATCGCCGAATTCGATATGAATCTTGCCGGCTCCCATTTTGTTGGTACGAATTTCCACCTGCGCGCCCAGAAAATCCGCAAGCTCCTCCTGCAAGCGCAATACATCACGATCCGGCTTCCTGGCCTCGACTGCTTTTTGCGGCTTAAGAGCATGTTGCGCCAGTCGCTCGGCATCGCGCACTGACAAGCCTTTCTGCACTACGCGCTGGGCTAGCTGGATTTGCAACGCGCCCGACAAAGGCAGCAATGCGCGCGCGTGGCCCATATCGATTTCGCCGCGCATCAGAAGTTCCTGGACAGGGGCAACTAATTGCAACAAACGCAGCAAATTGGACGCCGCTGGTCGCGAACGGCCTACGGCGTCGGCCGCCTGCTGATGTGTCATGGAGAACTCGTCGATCAGTCGTTGCAGGCCCTGCGCTTCTTCCAGCGGATTGAGGTTCTCCCGCTGGATGTTCTCGATCAGCGCCATAGCCAACGCCGACTCATCCGGAATTTCACGGATCAGGGTCGCGACCTCGGTCAGTCCCGCCATTTGAGCGGCGCGCCATCGGCGCTCGCCGGCAACGATTTCGAAGCGGTCTTCGCCTAGTTTGTCACCGACCGGACGGACAAGAATCGGCTGCATCAGACCCTGCACGCGGATCGACGCAGCCAGCTCTTCGAGCGAGGCACTGTCCATCTGGGTACGCGGCTGGTATTTTCCCGGCTGCAGGTTACCAACGGGCAGCGAGCGTTGCTGCTCCTTGCTCTGCGTCTCGTTACCGGCTAGCAGCGCGTCGAGCCCGCGACCGAGTCCTTTCAGTTTCATGCGACTGCTCCTTGTTCGACGGCGGCGCTTACAACCCCTTCGCGTCGATCCAGTATCTCCTGCGCCAACATCATATAGGCTTGAGCGCCCTTGGAGGCCTTGTCAAAAGCGATCACCGGCTTGCCGTAAGACGGCGCTTCAGCCAACCGAACGTTGCGCGGAATGATGGTGCTGTAAACCTTGCTGCCGAAGTGATCGACCAGTTCAGCGGAAACCTGCTGGGTCAGCGTCGAACGCGGATCGAACAGGGTGCGCAGCAAACCTTCGATTTCGAGCTTTGCGTTGAGTTTGGCGCGCACCTTCTTGAGCGTGGCGACGAGATCGGTCAGCCCTTCCAGTGCGTAATACTCGCACTGCATCGGGATCATCACCGCTTCGGCCGCTACCAGTCCGTTGACAGTCAGCATGTTGAGTGCCGGCGGGCAGTCCATCAGGATGAAATCGTAGTCACCAAGCGCTGGAGCCAGCGCATCTCGGAGCCGAAACTCACGACCTCCCATCTCGATCATTTCGACCTCTGCACCGGCAAGCTCCCGGTTAGCGGGCAGAATGTCGAAGCCAAACTCTGTTTTGACGCGCGCTTCGGCAAAAGTCGAGCGCCCGATCAGAATCTGGTAGACCGTTGGCAATGCGGCACGCTTGGCAATGCCGCAACCGGTGGTGGCATTGCCCTGCGGGTCAAGATCGATCATCAGCACGCGCTGCCCAAGAGTGGCCAGACAGGCGGACAGATTGACCGCCGTCGTCGTCTTGCCAACACCGCCCTTCTGGTTGGTCACAGCCAGTATTCTTGCCAACTCAACTCTCCCCTTGATGCTTTGCCGGGCAACTTAAAACCACCAGATGCCGCTCGCCTTCGACGCCCGGCACAGCCAGACGATGCACGGCATCGACCTTGATGTTCTCAGGCAAACGTCCGATTTCCTCGTGCGGCCAAACGCCCTTCATGGCCAGCCAGTATCCGTTCGGAGCCAGAAGATGGCGCGAAAGGCATACAAAATCAGCTAGTTCGGAAAAAGCGCGCGAGGTGATCGCGGAAAAACCAATCGCTGGATGATACTGTTCGACCCGCCCACAGTGAACGGAAATATTTGGCAAGGCCAATTCAATCGCCGCCTGCCTGAGAAATGCCGTCTTCTTCGAGTTGCTGTCGAGCAGCGTTACCTGCAGATCCGGGTGAGCGATAGCCAAAGGTAATCCGGGCATCCCGCCTCCGCTGCCGACATCGAGCAGGCTTCCAGCCGGGACAAAGGGTAGCACTGTTAGAGAATCGAGCAGGTGATGACTGACTGCCTTGTCCTGTTCACGCATCGCAGTCAGGCTGTAGGTCTTGTTCCACTTGTAAAGCAGCGTCGCGTATGCAAGCAGTTTTTCCTGCGAAGCCAGCGAGAGGTCAATGCCCAGCACCTGCAAACCATGTTCGAGTTGAGCCGCCGGACTCATGCCGTCCTGCGCGCCATGTCAACACCGCCACGCTTCAAATGAACCAGCAGGATCGAGATCGCCGCCGGCGTCATGCCCTGGATACGCGACGCTTGGCCGAGCGTTTCCGGCTTGTGGCGTGCCAGCTTTTGCAGGAGCTCGGTCGACAGGCCTCCGATCACGGTGTAGTCGAAATCCACTGGGATACGCGCCTCTTCATTGGCCAGACTCTTGGCCACTTCCTCGGTCTGCCGGTCAATATAGCCCTGATACTTGGCCTGAATCTCGACCTGCTCGACGATCAGGGCGCCAGGCAGTTCGCTTTTCGTTTCTTCTCCGATCGGCAAAGTCATCAAACTGGCGTAGTTTACGTCGGGGCGGCGCAACAAATCGTGAAGTGAGTATTCGCGCTCAATTGGCTTGCCGAGTACGCGAACAATATCTTCAACCGGGACTTTAGACGGATGCACCCAGGTCGACCTGAGTCGTTCCTGCTCACGGGCAATCGCCTCTCGCTTCCCGCAGAAGGCCGTCCAGCGCACGTCCCCGACCAGTCCAATACGGCGCCCATGCTCGGTCAGGCGTATGTCAGCGTTGTCTTCGCGCAGCGAAAGGCGGTACTCGGCACGGCTGGTAAACATGCGGTAGGGCTCGGATACGCCACGCGTAATCAGGTCATCGACCAGCACCCCAAGATAGGCTTCATCGCGACGCGGCGTCCACGCCTCTTTGTCCTGAACCTGCAACGCGGCATTGGCACCGGCCAGCAAGCCCTGCGCCGCTGCTTCTTCGTAGCCGGTCGTCCCGTTGATCTGTCCGGCGAAGAAAAGTCCGTGAATGGCCTTGGTTTCGAGTGAGGCGTAAAGGCCGGTCGGGTCGTAGTAGTCATATTCGATAGCGTAGCCGGGGCGCAGGATGTGGCAGTTTTCCAAGCCACGCATCGAGCGCACGAAGGCCAGCTGCACGTCAAACGGCAGGCTCGTTGAAATCCCGTTCGGGTAGATTTCGTGCGTTGTCAGGCCTTCCGGCTCAAGAAAGATGTTATGACTGTTCTTGCCGGCAAAGCGGTGGATCTTGTCTTCGATCGACGGGCAGTAGCGCGGCCCGACGCCTTCGATCACTCCGGCGTACATCGGCGAGCGATCGAGGTTGGATCGGATGATCTCGTGCGTCTTTTCGTTGGTACTGGTCACCCAGCAGGGCATTTGCTTCGGATGCTGGCTGGCGCGACCGAGGAGAGAAAATACGGGTAACGGGTCATCCGAATGCTGCTGCTCCATCACAGAGAAATCAATGGTCTTGCCGTCAAGGCGCGGCGGCGTGCCAGTTTTCAGACGCCCGGCGGGCAGTTGCAACTCCCGCAGGCGCGCGGCAAGCGAAACCGAAGGCAACTCGCTCATGCGGCCACCGACGGTATTCGACATCCCGACATGAATCAGGCCATTGAGGAAGGTTCCGGCAGTCAACACCACGCTGCGCGCGGCAAAACGCACGCCGAGCTGCGTCAAGGCCCCGACCACACGATCACCTTCCACCAACAAATCATCGCAGGACTGGGCAAACAGGGTCAGGTTCGGCTGATTCTCCAGGCGGTAACGGATAGCCTGCCGGTAAAGCACACGGTCAGCCTGCGCGCGCGTGGCCCGTACGGCCGGACCTTTACTTGAATTGAGGATGCGGAATTGAATGCCAGCCTCATCGGTTGCGGAGGCCATGGCGCCGTCGAGCGCATCGACTTCCTTGACCAGATGCCCCTTGCCGATACCGCCAATCGACGGGTTACAGCTCATGGCTCCCAAGGTATCGAGATTGTGCGTAAGCAACAGCGTTTTCGCGCCCATGCGCGCGCTGGCGAGCGCCGCCTCGGTGCCGGCATGGCCGCCACCAACCACGATCACATCAAAACATTCAGGAAACTGCATGAATAATCCGCATAGACCGAGAGGGCTGAAGGGATGCGGATTCTACGCCAATTCGCTGAAAAATAACAGGTTTTGAGAATCCGGACAGGCACATAAACCTTGTTAGCCAGTATAAATACCCAGCGATGATCAGTAATCGCTCGATTGCAAGACCCGCTGGTGCTTGCCCGCCCACGAACAGTCGAGTAATGTTGTTCACATGGCCGCGTCCGACCCCAAGAATACTGCCGAACTGCTTCAGCGTATAAGCAAGGACCTCGCACGCATGCGGGTATTGCTCGTTGATCGGCACACCAGCGCGCGCAATACCTTGCGCATCATTCTTTCAAACCTTGGGGTCACCGCCGTGCACAATGCGGGGACAGCCGCCGAGGTGTTGCGCCAGGTCAAATCCTTTGCGTTCGACATTATCCTTACTGACTATCACCTTGATGATGGTCGCGATGGGCAGCAACTGCTTGAAGAACTGCGACAGAAGCATCTGATCTCGCTTTCGACGGTTTACATGGTCATTACGGCAGAGCGTGGCTATCACAATGTTGTTTCAGTTGCAGAGCTGGCACCGGACGATTACCTGATCAAACCTTTTACGGCCGACCAGCTTCAGTCACGCCTGGTCAAGTCGATTTACAAGAAACAGTTTTTTGAGCGGGTTTTTGCGCACCTGGACAAGGGCGCATTTGCTGAGGCACTGGTGGCCTGCGATAAGCTTCTCGGCAAGGAAGACCTGTTTCTCTACGACATACTCCGGTTCAAGGGCGAAATACTTAACACCCTTGGCCGACATGAGGACGCGAAGGCCGTCTTTCAACAAATTCTGGACCATGCGGTCGTGCCGTGGGCGCGCATGGGACTGGCCATTGCCAAGCGTGGCCTTGACGAACTGGCAGATGCCGAGGAACTCGGTACCTCTATCATTGAAGACTTCCCCGAATTTCTCGCCGCGTATGATTTCGTTGCTAGCGTACGCGAAGAAATGGGCAAACTCGAGGAAGCACAAATGGCTCTGCTCAAGGCTTCTGAGATGTCGCCCAATAATTCCTTGCGGCAACGCATGGTTGGTGATGTTGCCGTACGCAATAACGACCTTGCGACAGCAGAACGCGCCTATGGCAAGGTGCTTGAACGCCATCGCGGGTCATCACTACGGATCATCGACGATTACACCAATCTCACGCGGGTGATGCTCGACAAGGGTAATACGGACGGCGCCAAGATGGTCACCCAGGAACTCCGTCGCGACTGGCGTGGCAACAAGCAGGGCGAACTGGCGGCGCTGATCATGGATAGTCTTTGCCTGGACAAGCAGGGCGAACCAGCCAAAGCCAAGCAAGCGCTTGAGAAGGCACTCGTTTTGCACAGCAGCCTGCAAAGCGATGATGCGCAGAAGGAATTTTCGCAGAAAATCGCCGTCGATCTGGCGCATGCCTGCCTGGCGGCGGGAGACGATGAAAGCGCCAAGCAAATCCTGAGCAAAGTTGCCGCAGAGAATCACGAAGACCGCAGCATGATTGCCCAAATTCAGGGGGTTTTTTCCAAGACTGGCAAAGAAGAAGCCGGGCAGTCCCTGCTTGCCAAGGTGGGCAAGGAAATCGTCGACCTCAACAATCGCGGCGTCCTGGCCGCGCGCAGTGGCGACCTCGATACCTCGGTACAAATGCTGATCGAAGCCGCCGACCGGGTACCGAACCTGCAGTTCCTGGTCAACGCGACCAAGGCCATCTTCACTCTGCTTGATCGCAGAGGCTGGAACGAGCCGATGGGCCAACGCGGCATACGCTATTTGCAAATGGCGCAGGCCAAAGATATGAACAACGTCAAAGTCATCGCTGCACGGGAGTTCTACCATCAGGTTGCCCGTAAATACGGGATTGAAGTCGTGCCGATTGGCGGGGTTCGTGGTCCGGGTGAAAAAGGCGGCTAGCGGCTTATCGGCCCAAGGCGTTGACCGAGGAGAGCCTCGTCAGTAGGCGCTCTTGGTGCCATGCCTTCCAGGATGCTCATGTTTGCTTGATCTGCAGCATGCCACATTGGAGATGCTCTTATCCATTAGTCAGGGTCACGAGCAAACGCCTGATCGGCGTCGGGAGCGCAGCTGTTCCGACTGCTTCGTAGTCGAGCCATTGCCACCCGGTCTCGGCCGCCACGCTGGCCGTCGATTCAACCGTGCACAGCAACGGTTGAATGTGCAGGTGAAAATGACTGAAGGTGTGCTTGATACTTGCCAGCGAGCGCATGCCAATCAAGCGAAAACCGTGACGCTGGGCAAACGCCCTCGCCTCGGCCACACCACCTTCAGGCAAAGTTAGCAGTCCGCCCCAGATGCCTACTGGCGGTCGGCGTTCGAGCAGGATCCGCTTTCCATCCGTAAGCATCAGGAGAGTCGTTTCGCGTTCAGGCAAAACCTTTCTCGGTCTGGCGACTGGCAGTTCGGCCTGTCGTCCTTCCCGGCGGGCGATACACATCTCGTGCATTGGACAGGCTCCGCAGAACGGTTTGCTTCGCGTGCACAGTGTGGAACCGAGATCCATCAGGCCCTGGATATAGGCCTCGATATGCTCGTTCGGGAGCAGGGAGTCTGCGAGCAGCCACATTTCCTTTTCCGTCCGCGCCGATCCGGGAAATCCCTCAACGCCGAAACAGCGCGCCAGCACGCGCTTGACGTTGCCGTCGAGGATCGCCGTACGCGTTCCAAAGGCGAAGGCGCTGATCGCGGCTGCCGTTGAACGCCCGATTCCGGGCAATTCGGCGATGGCGAGGGGATCGTGCGGAAATCTTCCACTGTGGTCGGCGATGATAACCTGCGCGCAACGATGCAGATTGCGCGCCCGCGCGTAATAGCCCAGACCGGCCCACAGTTCGAGCACCGATTCGACTGGCGCATGCGCCAGCGCTTCAATCGTTGGAAAGCGTCCGAGAAAACGGCTGTAGTACGGAATCACCGTGCTCACTTGCGTTTGCTGCAGCATGATTTCGGACAACCAGATGCGGTAGACGTCGCGTGTCTTCTGCCAGGGCAGGTCATGACGCCCGTGTTGTCGTTGCCAGTCAATCAGGCGAGCAGAGAAAAACCCTTGGGAATTATTCATGGGCCGACCGGATAATCGGCGAAAGCCTGTGCAAGCTCCTCGACAGCCAAACGCTGCAAGGCGATAATCCGATTGATGCGAACCTTGCCAAGGGAAACCGCCGGCATCGTGAAACTCCTGAACTTCTTTGCAGAGCACTAATCTTAGCATGCCCCCTCAACGCACCCAGAGCATCCGATGACCCCGCCAACGTCCACTGCAAACAGCCCCGAGACACAACAGGCGGTTGCCGATTTGCCCTGCCAGACCTGCGATAGCGGACAGGTGTTGTCCGCCAAAGGCCTTTGCTGCCGGGACTTTCGCAGCACGCTCGGCAACTTTGCCACCGGCATAACGGTCATCACCGCCCTGTCGCCAGAGGGTGAGCCTATCGGCGTAACGATCAGCTCCTTCAATTCGGTTTCGCTCGACCCGCCGCTCATTCTCTGGAGTCTGTCGCTCAATTCGCCGAACATCGAAGCCTTCAGTAGCGCCAGTCACTACGCTGTAAACGTACTCGCTGCCGATCAGCAGCACATTTCCGATGGATTTGCTTCGCGCAAAAGCGACCGCTTCGCCGGCCTGTCCTTCAGCCGGGGGCTCAGCGATGTGCCGTTACTTGACGGATGCTGCGCCTGGTTCGAATGCACCAACGAAGCACATTATCCGGGCGGCGATCACCTCATCTTCGTCGGACACGTCGAGCGTTTTGCGCAAGGCGAAGCGGAATCGCCGTTGATCTTCCACAACGCCTGCTACCGCAAGCTCAATGTCACCGAGTGATGGATGCAGAAATGAATTACGCCCATCAGACCTAACCCGCAGATAACCGAGGAAAAAACATGGCTAGCAAACAAAATTCGTCACAAATGATCTTGGTAGTCACGATTGTCGTGGCCATCGTCCTGATCGCGATCATCTGGCCGCTTTCCATGATGGGCAAGGGCAGTGCATCTTCAGGATCCGGTGACGATGCCGAATCGCGCATCATGCCCGTGGCCCGGGTGGAAATGCAGAAAGTTGTTGTCAAATCCGACGGCAAGCCGCGCACTGGAGAAGCGGTCTACAACGCGGTGTGTACCGCTTGCCACGCCGCTGGAGTTGCCGGAGCGCCGAAGACGGGTGACAAGGCCGCTTGGGCACCGCGCATCGCCACCGGTGCTGCCGCATTGCTTGCGTCAGTGACCAACGGCAAAAACGCGATGCCGCCGCGAGGTGGAGGTGCCGACCTGACCGACGCCGAACTCAAGGCGGCAGTGGACTATCTGACTGGCAAGGCGAAATAGTCTAATCATCGTGTTCTGAGAATATTAGGGGGGAGGCCCATTCGCCCCCCTTCTGCCTTGTGCCCGGGGTCACCTTGTTTGCCAACGCTAAGACTCTCGATGTGATCAAGCTGGCTCCCCCGGTTTTGCGGCCAAGGGAATCTTCATGCAAAAGCGGGTGCCTGCGCCGACGGTACTCGTTAATTCAACTTCCCCACCGAGAAGTCCCGTCACGATGCTGTGCGTTATGCTTAAACCCAACCCGGCCCCTCCCTCGTCGGCTTTGGTGGTGTAGAAGGGTGAAAAGACCTTTTGCAGTTGCTCCTCTGGAATACCTCGACCATTGTCTTCAACGATCAGCTTCACCGTGTCGGGATTCGGCATACTCGCTGAAATACAAATCTGTCCGCTGGCACGGCCTGCCAAGCCGTGAATAACAGCGTTGTTGACCAAGTTGATCAGCACCTGCTCCAGGGGGCCTGGGTAGCTATTTAGCACGATATGGTCAGGAACTGACTGAGCGACCGTGAATGGCGTCTTCTTTATGGTCGGCATCAAGGTCAGCACCACTTCGCTAACAACGGTGGCCAATGAAAAACGACGCACCTCGGTACTCGCCTGATCGATGGCAATCTGCTTGAAGCTGTTGACCAAGCCAGCGGCACGATGCAAATTCCGCTCGAGAATCGCTGCCCCATCCATGGCGTCGGCCAGATAGTTGCTCAGCATCGAACGAGAAAGGCCGCTTGTGAATTTTCCGGCAATGGCCTGAGTGTTGTCCATCAGCGTGGTAGCAGCCAACAATCCGTTACCAATGGGTGTATTGAGTTCATGAGCCACTCCAGCCACCAAGGATCCCAAGGCTGCCATTTTCTCTGCCGCCACCAGCTTCTCGCGGTCTTTCCTGAGAGCTTCAATAGCCAACTCCAGGTCGTAGGCACGTTGCGCCAGTGCGATCTCCGCCACTTTTTGCTCGGTAATGTCCTGCAGAACGCCCAACAGGTAGACTGGCTTGCCTCGAGTGTCGAATATCGGAATTTTCTGAGTATGCATATAGCGCGTTCCCCTCTTGCGCAAATATGAAACTTCTTCTGGAATATCAACAGGTACGCCATTGGCCAAAATCTCACGATCAGAGGCCTGAAAGCGGGCAGCGACTTCTTCAGGGTAGACATCGAATGCCGTCTTGCCCAATAAAGAGCCGGGCTCGACACCTAACCAGTCATCTGCCGCCCGATTGCGACGGACATAGGCCAGGCTCTCGGCGTCCTTGACAAACATGATGTCTGGCAAGTTGTCAATCAACGTTTCGAGAAAACGGGCACTCGCTTGCTGTTGGCTACGCCGCTCGTTTAATTCACTGATTACGGCGGGAAATAGCCGCAGGGCTCGCAAGCTTGCGTCGACCAGGTTGGATTTTGAAATGACTTCGGCCGATAACTGGGTGTGCGTTGCCAGTCCATGCGGGTTGCGCACAAGACGTATGGCATCTTGCAGAGCGCGCTCGGCCATCATTTCCAGCGGTTGATATACCGATGCTTCCATCCGACCGTCTTCAATGGCGACCAGAGCTTCGGGCAAAGCATCAAAACCAGTGACCAGCACCGTGCCCTGCAAATCCAGGTCGAGCAATGCGTCATGGACGCCGAAGGCACTTTCATCACTAGTGGTGATGATGGCATCAAGCGAGGGATACGCGGCTAGCGCCAAACGCGCCAGAGCCTCTCCCTGGACGCGCAAGGGTGTTGGCGAACCCCAATCCAGTTCGACTTCATGCACCAGCTCGATTTCGGGGTAACGTGCCAATACGCTATGCAGGCCTTGCGTTCTCAACAAGCCGGTTTCCATATTTTGGTTGCCTTGCAGATGAGCTATCCTGCCTTTGCCGTTCAAACGCTTGCAAATGTAGTTCGTAATAGCTGCCTGACCACCAATGTTATCAACACTCACCGTAGTAATGTCGACATCGCCCCCCACAGATCCATCAAGCGCAATCACTTCCACGCCAAGCATCAGGGCTCGTTGCACGATGGCCAGCAAATCGGCGTCACCCGAGGCGACAGGTCTTAACATCAGCACATCTATTTGTTCACCCAACAAGCTGTTGATTTCAGCTATCTGTTCGCCCAGCGT
>JAIFNM010000243.1 GCA_020047725.1 Betaproteobacteria bacterium | reverse complement strand
CCTGAAGGTGCTTTTCGTCTTGCTTCTGTTCAATAGCCATTCTAGGCTCCTAATGAAAACGCCCCGACCAGCGGGGCGTTCATCGTAAAGACAATCAGTATTCCTAAAGCGAGCGCGACAACGAAACTGCACAAAGCATCATCACGGTCTGTGGAAAAATACCAAGCAGTGCAACAGCAAGGCCGTTGGCCGATATCAGTATTTTGACGCCAACCGGCGCTTCGATAGGTGCCATGCTGGCAGGCGGATCGAAATACATCACTTTAACCACGCGCAGGTAATAATACGCACCGACCAGCGAGAAAAACACCGCTGCGATGGCCAACCAAAGATATCCGGCAGTCACAACCGCCTGCAGCACTGAGAACTTGGCAAAGAAGCCAACAAAGAAGGGAATTCCGGCCATGGAAAACATCATCATCATCATTAGGGCCGCGAACCAAGGGCTGCGCTTGTTCAACCCTGCAAAGTCACTGATCTCGTCGGACTCGAAGCCTGAACGTGAAAGCAGGAGAATCATCCCAAAGGTGCCCGCACTGGTCAGGACATAGGTAACAACGTAGAACAGCGACGAGCTGTAGGCATTGAGCGCGTAATGTGCATCCCCACCGACAACGCCTGTAACCATGCCAAGCAACATGAACCCCATGTGCGATATGGCCGAATAGGCAAGCATTCGTTTGAGATTCGTTTGCGCAATAGCAGCAAAGTTTCCCACTGCCATCGACAGAACCGAGAGGATCATCAACATTGCCTGCCAGTCCTGCGAAACCACAATCAGCCCGCTGACCAGCATGCGAATCACGATGGCAAAGCCGGCAAGCTTGGGAGCACTGGCGATGAATAGGGTCACTGCCGTCGGAGCACCATGATAGACATCCGGAATCCACATGTGGAACGGCACAACCCCGAGTTTGAAGGCTATGCCAGAAACCAGGAAGACAACTCCGAATACCAGGATGGTCTTGTTAGCCTGACCAGCGAAAAGACGTTCGGCGACAGCCGATATCTCGAGTGTGCCGGTGGCACCATAGATCATCGACATGCCGTAGAGCAACAAACCGGAAGCCAGCGCACCAAGTACGAAGTATTTCATGGCCGCTTCAGTCGCCGGTATCGAATCCCGGTTCAAAGCCACCATGGCATAGAGTGACAATGACAGCAATTCAATACCGATATAAACCGTGAGGAAATGATTGGCCGAGATCATAACCATCATGCCCAACGTGGCAAACAGGGTTAGGGAATAAAACTCACCCCTGGCCATTTGCGGACGGTCAAGCACGTATCCACGCGAGTAAAACAGGACAACGATCACAGTGAGGTATACAAGAAGCTTCAACAGGTCGCCCAACAGGTCACCGACATACATATTGCTGAAGGTATATAGAACCTGCCCACTACTCAACATCAACATGAAGGTAACAACAGCAGCTCCAACCAGCGCTAACTGGGTTAGAACAAAAGTCACTGTCCTCTTTTTCTCCTTGACGAAAAGATCAACGATCATGATCAGACAGGCCATCGCCAAGATGAAAATCTCCGCGCTGGCAAGGCGAAGATCGGGCGGAACAAATTGCATTTCGGCAAGCGTCATAGCGGATACCAATTATAGGATCTTGCTTACGGCGATGTGACGCAGCAGCTCATTGACCGAGCTGTGCATGACTTCAGTGAAAGGTTGCGGGTAGAGACCCATGCCCAGCGCGCCAACGGCAAGCAGAGTCAGAACCAGAAACTCGCGAGAATTTATATCCTTGAGATCAGCGACGTGGTGATTACCAACAGCACCAAACACCACGCGTTTATACATCCAGAGCGTGTAAGCCGCGCCAACGATCATTGTCGTCGCTGCCGCAAAGGCTACCCAGAAGTTGTACTTGACGGCAGCCAGAATCACCATGAACTCGCCAACAAAACCTGAGGTCGCGGGCAGCCCGGCGTTCGCCATGGCAAAGAGCATGAAGAAGGCCGCAAACTTGGGCATGGTATTGACCACCCCGCCATAATCGACGATCTGGCGTGAATGGACGCGGTCGTACATGACACCAATACAGTAGAACATGGCGCCGGCAATAAAACCGTGCGATACCATTTGCACCAGCGCTCCTTCCAGCCCAAGCGCACTGAACATGAAGAAGCCGAGCGTCACGAAGCCCATGTGCGCAATCGATGAGTAGGCCACCAGCTTCTTCATGTCTTCTTGAACCAGCGCCACGAGACCGATATACACAATTGCGATCAGCGACAAACCGACGAGCAGACCGGAAAGCTCATGGGAAGCATCAGGGGCAATCGGCAGCGAAAAACGCAGGAAGCCGTAGGCACCGAGTTTCAGGGCAATCGCCGCGAGCACGATCGAGCCGCCAGTCGGTGCCTCGACGTGAGCATCCGGCAGCCAAGTATGTACTGGCCACATCGGCACTTTCACCGCAAAGGCAACGAGGAAGGCGAGGAAGATCCACATCTGCGGGACCATGGCGATCGGCATCTGGTGCCAGTCGAGAATTGAGAAACTGCCACCCGACTGCACAAACAGATAAATCAGCGAAATGAGGAAGAGCAATGACCCCATCAGCGTGAACAGGAAAAACTTGAAGGCGGCATAGACGCGCCTTGGCCCTCCCCAGACACCGATGATCAGATAGAGCGGGATCAGCGAAGCTTCAAAGAAGACATAGAACAACATCCCGTCCAGGGAAGCAAAGATGCCGTTCAACAGACCCGACATGATCAGGAAGCCCGCGTTGTACTGGGCAATCTTGTTGTCGATGACTTGCCATCCAGCGAGAACGACAACAATAGTAATGAAGCTGTTGAGAATGAGGAACAACATCGAGATGCCGTCTACGCCGAGGTTGTAATTGATATTGAAGCGCGGAATCCACGGCGAAAGCTCGACGAACTGCATCGCCGGTGTCGTCGCATCAAAACCGGTGTAAAGCGGAATCGTGACGAGCAAGCCAGGGCGCATTGCGATCCGATCCGGTGGCCAGAACGACGAGGCCAGACAGAATCGGAACCCAGATGGCGAGTGAAAGAAGCGGCATTCCTGACATATTATTCCCAGTCTTTATCCAATTCAGGCACGCAAGAGCCAGAAGGAGAGCAGTGCGCAAACACCAAAGATCATCGTGAAAGCGTAGTGATAAATGTGTCCCGACTGGAAGAAGCGGGCCAACATAGAAATTCCGCCGACCAGACGCACCGCACCACCAACGATCAGGCCGTCGATCACGCCCACGTCACCACCTTTCCACAATCCCCTACCAAGCAAGCGTAAGCCGCCGGCTAACACCACTTCGTTAAACTTGTCAAAGTAGTACTTGTTTTCGAGTACGGTATAGATTGGGCCACAGGCGGCCTTGATTGCCGTCGGAATCTCGGGACGCTTGAGATAGAAGAACCACGACACGGCAACACCGGCGAACGCCAGCCAGAATACCGGCGAACTCAAGGCATGCGTCGCCATGGCAAAGGCGCCATGGAACTCGTGTGCCAACTCTTCCATCACCGGATGTGCTTCAGCGTTGATGGAAATGGCGTCCTTGAAGAATCCGCCATAGAGCATCGGCTCGATGGCGATGTAGCCGATGACGACGGAAGGAATAGCCAGCATGACCAGCGGTAACCACACGACCCACGGCGTCTCGTGTGGTTTCTGACCCGGGGCCAGGCCATGATGATGATCGGGCGACACCTCTTCGTCATCAAGGTCACCATCATGCACTTCTGCATGATGATCGTCGTTCTTGGCGTGCACCGCAGCCACGGGGTGGCCATGTTCTTCGTGCGCTTTGCCGAAGCGCTCCTCGCCGTGGAAAACCAGGAAGTACATCCGGAAGGAATAGAAAGCGGTAACGAACACGCCGGCCATCACTGAGAAGTAGGCGAAGCCCGAGCCGAAAATATGCGACACCGCCACCGCTTCGATAATCGAGTCCTTGGAATAGAAACCCGAAAAGAACGGCGTTCCAATCAGCGCCAAGGAACCAATCAGCGAGGTGATCCAGGTAATCGGCATGTACTTGCGCAGACCACCCATGTTGCGGATATCCTGATCGTGATGCATGCCAATAATGACCGAGCCGGCGGCGAGGAACAGCAGGGCCTTGAAGAAGGCATGCGTCATCAGATGGAAAATCGCCACCGAATAGGCCGAAGCGCCCAGCGCAACAGTCATGTAGCCCAACTGCGACAAGGTCGAATAGGCCACGACTCGTTTGATATCGTTCTGGATAACGCCCAGAAAGCCCATGAACAGCGCGGTGATCGACCCGATGATGATGACGAAGGAGAGGGCCGTATCGGAGAGTTCAAACAGCGGCGACATGCGCGCCACCATGAAGATGCCGGCGGTGACCATCGTCGCCGCGTGGATCAGCGCAGAAATCGGCGTCGGGCCTTCCATCGAATCGGGTAGCCAGACATGCAGGGGAACCTGCGCCGACTTGCCCATGGCTCCGATAAACAACAGGATGCAGGTGGCACTCATCAGCGATACCGTTCCCCAATCGAAGCCCGGAAATAGCGTGATCGTCGCCTGGGCCAGATCGGGTGCCTGTTCAAAAACCGTCTTGTAATCAAGCGAACCGAAGTGAGCGAGGACAAGGCCAATGCCAAGAATGAAGCCAAAATCGCCGACGCGGTTGACCAGGAAGGCCTTCATATTGGCTAAAGTCGCCGTCGGCCGCGTATACCAGAAACCGATCAGCAGGTAGGAAACGAGGCCTACCGCTTCCCAGCCGAAAAAGAGCTGCATAAAGTTATTGCTCATCACCAGCATCAGCATTGAAAACGTAAACAATGCGATATAACTAAAAAAGCGGTTATAGCCCGGATCATCCTGCATATAACCGATAGTGTAGATGTGCACCATCAGCGATACGAAGGTGACGACAAGCATCATCGTAACGGTAAGTTGATCGATCATGAAACCTACTTCGAAGGTGTAATCACCCGAAGTCAGCCACTGATAAACCGGACCATTGAATGTATTCCCGGCCGCCACATCATTGAAGATGACAACTGAAGTAATAAAAGCAATAGCCACGCCCGATATAGCCGCCGTATGTGCAACCCAGCGCGGAATAACACGACAGAAGAGGCCGGCAATCATGGCTCCGAGAAGAGGAGCCAGGGGGACCAGCAAGTAGAGTTTTTGCATATCCATGTTCAACCCTTCAGGCTGTCCAGATCATCCACGTGGATGGTCTTCAAGTTACGGAACAGCACGACGAGAATCGCTAGACCAATTGCTGACTCAGCCGCAGCGACAGTCAGAATGAAAAAGACGAAAACCTGTCCCGCCAGATCCTGCATATAATGGGAAAAAGCGATGAAATTCATGTTTACCGCAAGCAGCATCAATTCGATCGACATCAGGATGATGATCAGATTCTTCCTGTTAAGAAAGATGCCGATGATGCTGATTGCAAAAAGGATCGCGCCTAATATCAAAAAATGGGACAGTGTAAGCAAGGTGCCTCCCTGGTTCCTTCTGCTAGTGGTAGCACTAAGCACCACCACATCGAATTCTCAAATTTCAGATGACGAATGAACAAGCATCCGTCATCGCCTATTCGCTTCAGTCGCGCTTTTCTGCGTTCATTTTCAGCACGCGAACACGGTTTTTCGCTTTGACGAAAACCTGCTGTCCTGGACTGACTGACTTGCTCTTCCTTTTGCCACGCAGCGTCAGTGCCGTCGCGGCAACGATACCGACGAGCAGGATGACCGAGGCCAGTTCAAACGGGTAAACATATTCGGTGAATAACAGGCGGCCAACCGCCTGAACGTTGCTGTAACCAGCCGCCGCTTGCGGTACATCCTTCTCGAACAGATCGAAATAGCTGCCTCCCAAGACCAATCCCATTTCAGTGACCATCAGCAATGCGACGATCAACCCCAGCGGCAGGTAACTCCAGAATCCTTCGCGCAGACGATCAATATTGATGTCAAGCAGCATGACGACAAACAGAAAGAGCACCATCACCGCTCCGACGTAGACGAGGATCAGCGCAATGGCTAGAAATTCAGCCTGCAATAGTATCCACACGCCGCTCGCGCTGAAAAACGCCAGGATCAGGTGAAGCGCCGCATGCACCGGATTGCGCAAGGTCACGACACGGAGACTGGCATAAACCAGAATCGTGGACAGAAAGTAAAAAACGAAGGTCTTGAATTCCATCGTATCGGCGCCTGTTAGCGGTATTTCGAGTCAAGTTCGCGGTCTTCGGCGATCTGTGCTTCATAGCGATC
>JAIFNM010000101.1 GCA_020047725.1 Betaproteobacteria bacterium | reverse complement strand
TCACGTTCAGCGCGAAATCGCGGTCACGCTTTCGCGAAATGCCGGTCACGTTCCGGCGAAATCATCGGTCACGATGCCGCGAAATACGCAGCCCGGCAATCTGTTGGGCACATTGTTGGGCACATTTCAGAAGAGTGAGCGGAAAAGAAAAACGGGTTAGACCGTTTAAAGTCTAACCCGCTGATTTATAGCCTAAATTCTGGCGCGCCAGAGACGATGAAACTGGGCACTGGGTGGAAGTTATTTCAGTGGGCTGACAATCCGTAAGGCGTTGTTTTGAGCTGGAAGATCAAAACAGTCCACATTGACCTTAACCGGACACTACTGATTCACCGTATTAGATAACTGTAGCTATGCGGCTTCTTCGCGTCGCGTCCTGTTGATTCATGGGTAAGGTAAACAATCCGTCAGGTTAAAGTTGCAACCAGCTTCACCGTGTTGTCTATGTCAGAGGTAACGTTCTCCATCATCTGGCCGTGGCCTGGATCCGGAGACATCAACTTGACTCAAGTCTAGCGGTTTTCAAGAGCTATCACGAACAAGCTGGGTTATCTCAACAACTCCTGTTTGACAGGTAGACATGTAGGGATATAATGTTTTCTAACTAATTCGAGATTAGAGATTATGGACAATTATGTTGTTCCAGTCATGCAACAGGACACGCTGTCAGCGCAAGTGATCCGTTTTTTACTTGGCCTTATCTCAGAGAAACGTCTCAAGGTCGGAGACTTGGTTCCAAGCGAGGTCAAAGTATCTGAAATGCTGCAAGTCAGCCGAGGCATAGTCCGCGAGTCATACCGGGCGCTGGCCTCCATCGGGGTACTTTCGGTCCAGAGTGGAAAGCGACCACGGATTCGCGAAATGGACCCAAGCGTGCTGGCTCAGTTCTTTGCCTATGCCGCAGCAACAAGCCAAATCAGTCCGAAGCAAATTCTTGAATTACGGCGAGTCATCGAAATGCAGGCTGCAGCTCTCGCTGCCGCCAACGGGACAGAAGAGGAATTGGAACTAATCAAGGAGGCCGGACAACGCCTCCATGATTATCCAATTTCTCATCCTGACTGGATCAAACATGACTATGAGTTGCATGTCGCAATTGCCAACGCGGTTCATAATCCACTCTTCCAACTAATCATCCGGGCATTAAGGGCTCCGCTTGAAGAGTCTATGCGTGTAGGGATCGAGAGCCAAGTGTCCAGCCATACCGAAACTCACATTGTCGAATTGCACGATCGAATTGTCGAAGCGATTTGCAGACGAAATGCGGAAGCGGCAAGCAATGCGATTGAAGAGCATTTCAATGCCCCCGTTTCCGCATTGCTCAGGAAGGGAATTGCCAGCGCTGCTTATTGATGGGAGGCAACGCTTTGTTTCAGAAAGGTTATTGATGCTCTTTCTGGCTTACCATAGGCGGGCATCTTCATGCATGGCTTTTCAAAAACCTTGGCGTCAACCGAGCCGGAAGGTTGCTTCAAACAACTATCAGAATTCGCTGCTCTCCGATTAATAATCGTATAGATTCAGTTGGTTGCAATACGTCTCCTCGGAGTTTTCGTAGTCGCTGTCCGGAAACGCTTGCTGCAAGGGCATTTTTTCGAACAGGGTGACCAACAATAACTGTAGCAAAGTGTAGAGCGAAGCATCCAGATTGAGACGTTTCTTGACGATAGCCACGAGGACATAGCCTGATACGGCGATCCAGATCTGCGATTTCAACGCATTCTCTGAATTGCCGTAGAACTTCTTTACACGCAGATTTTGCTTGATCCGTTTGAAGAACAACTCCACCGCCAGCACGCTTTGTAAAGCGCACAGACCGAGGTGGCCCTCACTGTGAAGTGTTGGTGAGGAACACCAGCGTCTTGCCCGTCTCGGGGTCCTTGAATCGGATGCGACGCAGATGCACTGGATAGTCTTTGCGACTGATCGTACCGAAGCTGTCGCCGATATTGAGGCGGCGCGCCCGCGCGATCAGGCACTGAGCAAATTCGGCATGAATGCGCCAATCGCGAGTTTCGTTGGCATCGGCCAGCGTCGAGCGTTTGATTTCGTGCCGGAAGCCCATGTGGTAGAGCTTGGCGGCCTGTGCCGACAAGCGAACTTCGATATGGCGCAGACTCTCGCAATAAGTCAATTGTGCAAAGGCCATCACCCGAAACTGCTCGGTGCAGGCAAACAATTTGGCGTAGCGGTCGCCACCATGTTGTTCGACGAGCCGGGCAAAGGTCGTCCACGGCAGAAAAACCATCATTTGGGCGAACCGCGGCTTGCCGGTGTTCATGGGCGGCTCCGGGTGGGGTTGCCCCGGAATTTTCATGGATCTTCATTTAGACGTTCAAATCGACACCAAACATTTCCGCCCTGAATCGACCGCCATTCAAGGCCTTCAGCGATTCGCCCTCTCGTTTAACCGGACAGTTGTGATCCGTATTACTGTTTTTCGGTCTGTCGCCATAAATGGCCATCGACGCTCGAACTCATGGGGTGAAAGAGCTTGGTATGGAGTGCTCCCGTCGCAGCCAAACCCCAGACAATGCGATGCCGAGATCACCGCTTGACAAGTCGATTTCCCATTGATAGTCTGTCTACGTGTTATACAGGTTTATAGGTTGACAAAGGCGACTTGTAAATCATCAGTTTGAGGTCGAACGCTTGATGTATTCCTATTGCAATCCAAATCAAATTAAGGAGCGAACCATGAAGCACCAGTTGAAAGCAATTGTCGGATTAGCCTTGGCGGCTGCATTTTCCATGACAGTCGCGCATGCACGCGATTTGCGCGGCGCCATCGTCCACCCGCTGGACTACCCGGCATCGGTAGCTATGAAGCACATGGGTGATGATATTTCTACGGCAACCAATGGGAAGTACGGTGTCAAAGTGTTTGGCAGCAGCACACTCGGTTCAGCCAAGGATGCTATTGAGCAGGTCAAGATCGGTGCCATCGACATGACCTGGGTTAGCGGTTCAGACTTGAATCAAATGCTCCCGGAAACCGTGATTCCCAATCTGCCTTTCCTGTTCCGTGACATCGAGCATTTTCGCAAGGTGATGTATGGCCCCGTCGGTGAGGAGATGCGAGCCTCCTTTGATAAAGTCGGCTTTGTTGCACTGGCAGCGTATGAAGCCGGTTCTCGTTCGTTCTACGCCAAGAAGCCAATCCGCTCGGTCGCAGACATGAAGGGCCTCAAGGTTCGGGTGCAACCGTCGGATATGTGGATCAGCGTCATGGATGCCATGGGCGGAAATGCCACGCCGATTCCGTATGCAGAACTCTACACGGCATTGAAGACCAATTTGGTGGATGCCGCTGAAAACAACTATGCCTCTTACGAAACTGCCAAACACTATGAATCGGCGCCGGTGTTCAGCGAAACCCAGCACGTGATGGTTCCGGAGTTCCTTATCTTTTCGAAAAAAGTGTGGGACACCCTGACCAAGGAAGATCAGGCTGCCATCCGCAAGGCCGCCACCGACTCTGTGCCCTACTACGTAAAACTCTGGGTGGCCAAGCAGGACGAGGCCAAGAAGGCTCTGATCGGCTACAAAGTCACTTTCATCGAACCCAAGGATATTGACCGCAAGTCGTTTTCGGATTCACAAAAGCCCGTCTGGGACAAATACGCGAATACCCCGGAGCTCAAGTCTCTTCTCCAGAAAATCATTAATACAAAGTAGATGTTGTGGGTTGATCTCTGCACGAGAGTCCGAGGGCTCTCGTGCGTGTTGGAGGAAGTATGAAAAAGAATTGGCTGACTAAACTGAATGAATATTTGTCACGCTGGGCGATGTATATCGCTGTAGCGTGCCTCTTCGGGATTGTCGGAACCGTTCTGGGTTCTGTGATCTGGCGTTACGTGCTTAACAATGCGCCGTCATGGTCCGAACAGGCCGCCCTGCTTCTCGTCATCAATGTGGCTATGTTCGGTGCGGCTGCCGGCATTCGCGACGAAGGACACATCGGCATGGAATCGTTGGTTGGCCTTCTTCCAAAGCACATTCAGTTCTGGATTGGCAACATGAACGGCTATTTGACCATCCTGTTCGGCATAGCCCTGGTGTGGTGTGGCACGCTGATGGCGATCTCGGTGTACCCCACCAAGATCACATCAATCGGTATCACGGAAGCATGGCGGTATGTTCCCTGTGTCATCGCCGGAATCCTGTTCATTCTGTTTTCGATCGAGCATCTGATCGCAATGTTTGTTGGCAAGGAAGTGACCCCATCATGGCATTAACCATCCTGTGCATCACCTTTACGTTCTTCCTTCTGATAGGGCTTCCGGTAGCTGTTGCCATCGGCTTGAGTTGCATGGCGGCCTTCGTCGCCGAAGGGTTTCCG
The DNA here is from genome assembly GCA_020047725.1 of Betaproteobacteria bacterium. Lineage (GTDB taxonomy): Bacteria > Pseudomonadota > Gammaproteobacteria > Burkholderiales > Rhodocyclaceae > Propionivibrio. Next base: position 8,156 of record JAIFNM010000101.1, on the reverse strand, counting down.
CTGGAACTCGCCTTGCAGAACATGATTTCCGGCATGAATGTATTTTCATTCCTTGCTATTCCGTTCTTCATTTTCTCGGGGGAACTGATGTTGCATGGGGGCATTGCTGAAAAAATAGTCACCTTTGCCCGCAACATGGTGGGGCACTTGCGTGGCGGCCTCGGCATGGCGAACGTTGTCGCCTGTACCATCTTCGGCGGTGTTTCTGGTTCTCCCGTTGCTGACGTTTCGGCGATGGGAGGGGTCATGATTCCGATGATGAAAAAGGAAGGTTACAGTGCGGACTATGCGGTCAACGTTACGACCCACGCGTCACTGGCCGGTGCGCTGATGCCGACTTCGCACAACATGATCATATATGCATTTGCGGCTTCGAGCACCAGTGGCATGCTCGCCGGAGCTGGTGTCATGAGCAAGGGTGTATCGATTGGTGAATTGATGTTTGCCGGAGTACTCCCGGTCATCGTGCTGATGATCTGCATGCTGTGTGCGGCGTATTGGGTGGCCATGAAAAATGGATTTCCGATCAGGGCCGATGGGTCAAGCACGCTCGACAAATTCGCCGGGTGGAACGCTGTGTTTACGTCGTTTATCGCGGCGATGCCGGGCATGTTCGTCGTTGTGATCATCTTGACTTGCATCATGATGGGCATCACGACTGCGACCGAAGCTGCGGGAATTGCAGTGACCTATTCCTTGCTGCTCACTTTCCTTGGCTATCGATCGATGACCTGGCGCAAGCTGATGAAAGCTGCTGCCAAAGCCGCCAAGACGACGGGCGTTATTCTGTTGCTGATCGGTGTCAGCACGATTCTTCAGTACATGATGGTCATACTCGAAATTCCGGACAAGACCGCGAAGATGCTGCTGGAAACGACCAGCAACCCATTGGTTATGTTCTTTTTGATCAACCTGATCCTGTTCCTGCTTGGCACCTTCATGGATATGGCGGCGACGATCCTGATCTGTACGCCGCTGTTTTTGCCGATTGCCCTGCAGATGGGTATGGGGCCGGTGCAATTCGGAATTGTCATGCTGCTCAATTGTGCTCTTGGTCTGAATACGCCGCCAGTAGGCGGGACCCAGTTCGTGGGTTGCGCCATAGGCGGCATCTCGATCGAAGAAGTCATGAAGACCATCACTCCGTTCTACGGTGCTCTATTCGCGGTCATGGGCGTCGTGACTTACGCCCCGTGGTTTTCGACCTGGCTTCCGACCTTGATTAAGGGATCACCGGTTTACTAAAGCAAGTCGTGAAATCAGAAGTGAATTGAAGACGACCGTTAATGAACCTTGGCGGATGAAATGGCGATTAAAAATATAGGAGTAAGGAATGAATCACTCTCTTGATGTATTCAGGCTTGATGGAAAGGTAGCCCTGATCACTGGGGCAGGAAGCGGTTTGGGCTATGCCATGGCGAAATGCATGGTCACTGCCGGTGCAAAGGTCATCCTGGTTGGGCGACGCAAGGATGTGTTGGAAAAAGCAGTTCTTGAAATCGGGAGCGGTGCGTATCCTGAAGCATTCGACATTACCCGGCACGATGAAATCCCGGGGTTCGTATCCCGTATTGAAAAAGAATACGGCAGTCTGGATATCTTGATCAATAACGCAGGTGTTCATTGCAAGAAGCCGATTGAAGAAACGACGTTTGATGATTTCAATGGAGTGCTTGGTACCCATGTAATGTCTTCATTTGCGCTCGCCAAAGCAGTGGTTCCCGGGATGAAAAAACGCGGGAAAGGATCGATTATTCTTGTTTCGTCAATGACTGCATTTATTGGAATGCCGAACGTGGTGGCGTATTCAACCGCCAAGGCAGGGCTCAACGGCATGATGCGATGCCTGGCAACGGAATTGGGCGGTGCTGGCATCCGAGTTAACTCGATTGCTCCCGGATGGATCGATACGCCAATGCTTCACAAGGCGATTGATGGAGATCAGCCTAGGATTGACAAAATACTAGGGCGTACGCCAACACACACTTTTGGTGCCCCGGAAGACATCGGATGGGCTGCGACATATCTTGCTTCGGATGCTGCCAAATTCATTAATGGGCAGGTGTTAGCGGTTGATGGCGGTGCTTTAATCGGCTTCTAGCAGAGGACTATCGTGAAATTAGGATTCGGCCTCTACCGCCACATGCTCAATGATGAGCATTTGAGCTTTGCCAAACAAATGGGGGCGACGCACATCATTGTGCACCTCTGTGATTACTTTAAACAGAACCCGAAATATTCAGTTAACGATCAGCCGGTGGGAGATTCTGACGGTTGGGGCATTGCGACCGGAGAAATTTGGACGGTCGAGATGTTGCAAGGGATCAAAAGCAAGATCGAGTCTCATGGCCTCGTCTGGTACGGTGTCGAAAATTTTGATCCTTTGCATTGGGATCACATTCTCTTCAACGGGCAAAGAAAGCATGAACAGATCGAAACGGTAAGAACACTCATTCGTAACGTTGGCGAAGCGGGTATTCCGGTGATGGGTTACAACTTCAGCCTGACAGGGGTAACCGGCAGAGTTGTCTCAAACGATGCTCGTGGCGGAGCACAGACTGTCGGGATGAACGGCTCAAATGCCATCATCGAGTCACCTTTGCCAAATCGTATGGCATGGAACATGGTGGTTGACCCTGAGGCGCAGGGATATCGCGAATCCATGTCTGAGAACCAGCTTTGGGAGAACCTGAGTTGGTTCCTCAAGGAGATCGTTCCAGTAGCTGAGGCTTCCGGCGTGATCATGGCACTCCACCCGGATGACCCTCCTGTGGACCAGGTACGAGGCTTGCCGAAACTGGTCAACCAGCCCGAAAAGTATCAGCGCGTCATCGACATTATTCAAAGTCCGTCGAATGCCCTCGAATTCTGTCTGGGAACCATCTCTGAGATGACGAATGGGGATATCTATGAGGCGACCCGGATGTATGTCTCGCAGAATCGAGTTCCTTATGTCCACTTGCGAAATGTAATAGGGAAAGTGCCTCATTACCGGGAGGTATTTATCGATGAAGGTCAGATTGACGTCAAGAGAATCATAACGATCCTGAGAGAGTGCCAATTTGAAGGCGTGATCATTCCGGATCACAGCCCGCAGGTTAGCTGTCCTGCGCCATGGCACGCTGGTATGGCCTTCGCGATGGGATACATTTCCGCGCTATTGAAAAACTATTGATAGGAAGATTGCCATGAGTACTTGTTGGAAAGATGATGATGAGCTTTTCTCACTTGCTAAGGAGAAATTATTTGTTGCCCTTGTTGGCGATGTTCTTGACAAACTTGGCTGCCAGCATCAATTTCTGCCGGCTCAAGTGAAACCTATCCAGAACAGTATGGTAATTCTCGGGCGCGCAATGCCGGTGCTTGAAGCTGACTACTTTGCAGAGAAATTCACTGGTCAATCGGCGATTTCAAACCAGCCTTTTGGCCGGATGTTCGAAGCGCTCGATGATCTGAAGCACAACGAAATTTATATTTGTACCGGTTCTTCGCTTCGCTACGCGCTTTGGGGTGGATTAATGTCGACACGAGCGATGAAATGTGGTGCGGCTGGCGCTGTTTTGCACGGTTATCATCGTGATTCCAGTGAGATCGAACGCCTTGGTTTTCCTGTCGCTTCCATGGGCAGTTATGCTCAGGATCAAGGACCACGCGGGAAAGTCGTTGATTGGCGGGTGCCGATCGAAATCGAAGGCGTCAGAGTCAATCCGGGCGACGTCCTATTTGGCGATCGTGATGGTGTTCTAGTCATCCCGCAGGATAAGGTTGATGAAGCCTTTGCCGGAGCATTTGAAAAGGCGGAAGGCGAAAACAAAGTACTCAAGGCGCTTCAGAGTGGAATGCCAACCGTTGAAGCTTTTGAGACCTTTGGCATTATGTAGCACCATTTCGTGTCCAGTTTTCTGAATGGGCGGAGTCTGAAATTTTTCTGAGGTGAAGTGGAAATGGCTGTTCTTCAAGAAAGAATGAGCAAGAAAGCATTGCGCCTTCATCCTGAAGACAATTGCGTCGTGTCCTTGATAGATATCCACAAGGGCGATCTGGTTGTCTACGAAGACGGGACGATTATGGCCAACAGCGATGTCGATATCGGCCACAAGATTTCGATCAGCACCATCAAAATTGGCGAGAAGGTCTATAAGTATGGTGCGAGCATCGGGTCGGCAACTGCCCTGATCGAGCCGGGCGATCATATCCATACACAGAACCTGACCAGCGATTACATCGTCGGCTTCCGCCATTAGTACATTCATACAGGACATGACGCCAATGCTGGGATATTTGCGGAAAGATGGTCAGATCGGAATCAGGAACACGGTGCAGGTCGTTTTCCTTGTCGAATGTGCGCATCACGTATCAAAAGCAGTTGCCGAGAGTTTTCAGAACGATGTGCAGTACTTCGGGTTTCCCGGGTGCTATCCGTCGGATTATGGCCATAGATTGGTCAGGAGTCTCTGTACGCATTCCAATGTCGGTGCCGTGTTGCTGGTTTCTCTTGGCTGTGAAAACTTTGACCGGAATCGCCTCGAAAAGGAAATTCAGGGAAGTGGCCGCCCCTGTCGGACCTTGGTGATTCAGGAGTCTGGCGGAACCAGCCAGACGATCGAAAAAGGGCGGGGAATCGTCAGCGACATGCTGCGCGAGATCGCGTCGACCGAGCGCAAGGAAATTCAATTCTGCGACCTGATCATTGGGACCGTGTGTGGCGGTTCGGATGGCACGAGCGGCCTTACCGGCAATCCGGCGGTCGGTCGCGCCTTCGACAAATTGCTTTCCGAGAACGCCATCTGCATGTTCGAGGAAAGCGGCGAGCTGATCGGGTGCGAGCAGCACATGATGGCGCGGGCGATCAGCCCGGATGTCAGCCTCGACATTTATGCGGCCATGACTAAGGCCCGAAGCTATTACTCGACGATGGGCCTTGGCAGTTTCTCGAATGGCAATGCGGTAGGTGGGCTGACAACACTTGAAGAGAAGTCGCTGGGTGCCTATGCAAAATCGGGCGACGGAAAGATCTCGGGTGTAATTCGCCCGACCGAGCGTCCAACTAAGCCCGGCCTGTACCTCATGGATGTTGTTCCGGACGGCGAACCACGCTTTGGTTTCCCGAACATAAACGACACTTCAGAAATTATTGAACTGATCGCTACGGGCTGTCACCTCATATTGTTTACAACAGGACGTGGCTCAGTCATCGGCTCAGTCATCTCGCCCGTCATCAAGGTTTGCAACAACCCGCAAACCTATGACCGGCTCAGCGAAGACATGGACATCAACGCTGGACGCATTATCAGCGAAGGCGCCAGCCTTGACGACATTGCTGATGAAATCATTGCGGCTATAGCGGGAGTTGCATCGGGCGAGTTGTCGAAAGCCGAGAAGCTGGGGCACGTCGAATTCGTACTGACTTATAAGGATTTCAAATACGGGATGACTGATTGTCATTGATCCGATTACGATGATTCGAGGGATTTATGCCTACATTCATGGATGAGAATTTTCTGCTGGATACGGTTGTCGCACGTGAGCTCTACCACGACGTCGCTTGCAAATTTCCGATTATTGACTACCACTCACATCTGATTCCACGTGAAATTTCCGGTCGCAGAAAATTCCGGAATCTCTCCGAATTGTGGCTTGGAGGTGACCACTACAAATGGCGGTTGATGCGGAGCTCGGGCGTCACCGAAGATTTCATTACCGGCCAGCGATCGGACAAGGAAAAGTTCGACGCGTTCTGCCAGATCCTGCCGCTGGCGATCGGCAACCCGATCTATCACTGGAGCCATCTTGAGTTGCGCAGGATTTTCGGTATTGACCTGCTGATCAATCAGAAGAGCAGCGATGCCATCTGGGAGCAGGCCAACGCGCGGCTGGCAAACATGGACACCTGGAGTTTCCTTGAGCAGGCGAACGTAGAAATTGCTTGTACGACTGACGACCCTGCGGACGATTTGCAGGAGCATGCAGTTATTGCAAAATCAGATCTGAAAACACGTGTAATTCCGGCTTACCGGCCAGATAGTGCCATGTCGATCAACGACAAGGGCTTCATTCCGTATCTGGAAAAGCTGTCGGGTTGTGTTGGTTTCGGCATTGATTCTTTTGAAGCGCTTCTGGATGCGTTGATTCAGCGTATCGACTATTTCGACCGCGTCGGCGCGCGGATTTCTGATCACGCCATCGATGTGCCGCTTGCCGATACTGTGCCGGGTGTTGATGCGGTAGAGCGGCTTTTCCGCAAGCGCCTTGGTGGTGAAACGTTTTCGATGGCCGAAATCGGCCAATACCACAGCGCGATGCTCGAAAGGCTCGGCCGAGCCTACGCGGCGCGTGGCTGGACGATGTGTCTCCATATCGGTGCGCTGAGGAATGTCAATTCGCGGATGGTGAACAAGGTTGGACAGGCCACGGGATATGACTCGATTGCCGATCATAATTATGCCGCAGGTGTTGCCTGCTTGCTTGACAGTCTGGATCAAGACGCCGCATTGCCGAAGACGATGCTCTTTTGCCTGAATCCGGCCATGAATGAAGTGCTTGGAGCGATGATCGGCAATTTCCAGTCAGGTCCGGTCAAGGGAAAAATCCAGTACGGACCGGCTTGGTGGTTCAATGACCACAAGGAAGGCAATCTCGAGCAATTCATCGCATTGGCCAATCTCGGTTCGCTCGGTACTTCTGTCGGCATGGTTACGGATTCGCGCAGTTTCGCCTCGTATCCGCGCCATGACTACTACCGCCGCCTGCTTTGCCGACAGATCGGCCAGTGGGTTCATGGCGGCGAATATCCTCATGATCTGGACGCTCTGGCAACCATTGTGCGCGGCATCTGTTACGAGAATGCCAAAGCATATTTTGCCCTGTGAGTTTTTATGGCCTAGCCGTTCGAAACAAGAACGATCGAGTTTTGGCAGATTAGTATTCTCGGTGGGTGGCGTGACATGGAATCACCTCTGAAGACGCGTGATGTGATTGAACTTTGGCCGGGAGGGGCAGGGCCCGGCTCTGAACAGTCATTGAGGGAATTTGCGATTGCCGAACGGAGCAACATCCCCTTTTGGCCTGATCGCATTGCGACGGGGATTAGCAAGCCTGACCTGACTGCTTTTGTGCCGGACAAGCCCAACGGTACTGCCGTCATTGTGGCGCCGGGAGGGGGGTACAAATGTATCGTCCTCGATAAAGAAGCCGCTGAAATGGCGCGCTGGCTGAATCCGTTGGGTGTCACTGTGCTGGTGATGCAATACCGCCTTCCCGGCGAAGGTCACGTCAATGGTCCGGATGTGCCGCTGATGGATGCGCAGCGTGCAATTCGTGTCGTACGGAAGAATGCGAAAAGGTGGGGGCTTGCACTAGACAAGATAGGTTTCCTCGGTGCCTCTGCTGGAGGGCACATGGGGGCGATGCTGGGGGCGCAGTTTGATCGGGAGGTCTATCAACCGGTGGATGAAGCTGACAGATTTTCCGCCCGACCAGATTTTCTGATCCTGCTTTATCCCGTTGTGTCGATGGATGACAAATATACCCACATGGAGTCACGAGATAATCTGATCGGGGAAAATCCTGCTGACGATCAGATCAGGACGTATTCAGCGGATCAGCATGTCAGCAGAAAATCTGCAGAAACCTTTATTGTTATGGCTGAGAATGATTCGGTCGTTTCTCCGGAAAACGGCATGCTTTATCACCAGGCGTTGAAGGTTGCTGGCGTGCCGACTGTCTTGCACACCTTTAAAAAAGGTGGTCACGGTTTCGGTATCCGCGATACGAGGCAATTACCCGTTTCCATTTGGCCAAGCTTGGCAGCAGATTGGCTTAGAGCAAGTGGTTACATCACCGACTAATGATAACGTAGTTGAGTATTTTGTGTTTTGTTGGAAACAAAGCTGCCGGTCGACACGGATTTTTCGTATATGCCCGCAAACGAATCCCGACCATCTGTCCAGGTTGCCAAAACCCGACTTTGACACATCCGAGGCACATTTCAAAACGACACCTAGCAACGGCAAGGCTTCCAGCGCGTTGAGCTACCAAAACCCTAGATACATGGATTGTTGATTCTCTCTCCTGAAGGCCGCTCCAGGTACCAAACGCGTTATTCGTTGTCACACTGATGAGCTGGTGCCCAGTTTCATCTTGTCGGGAGAGATGCA